>JACDCK010000093.1 GCA_013817595.1 Pyrinomonadaceae bacterium
CCTGTTAGGTTAAAATCAACCATCTCGAAAGGTCCCCGATAAATGCTGCGACGCCTAAACCCCTTCACTCAATCGTTTCTGCTGGCGATTATTCTGGCAGTCCTTGCTTTACCGCTGGTTGCGCAGACGCCGACGACCGCCGCACGGCTCAAAGAGATAGATGAGTATTCTGCGCGGGCAGGCGTCGATTGGAAGGTGCCCGGTTTCGCCATCGCGATTGTCAAAAATGACCGGGTTGTGTTTGCCAAAGGCTATGGCGTCGTCGAGCTTGGGAAAACGCCCGCCGTTGACGAGAACACGCTTTTCGCAATTGCCTCAAACTCGAAGGCATTCACGGCCGCCGCGCTCGCTATCCTGGTTGATGAAGGGAAGGTGAAATGGGACGACAAGGTAACAAAGTACCTACCGTCGTTTGAGCTGTACGATCCTTACGTCACGCGCGAATTGACGATTCGCGATCTGCTCAGTCATCGGAGCGGTCTGGCCACTTTTGGTGGAGACCTGCTCTGGTACGAAAGCGACTACAGCCGCGATGAAATTCTACGCCGGACACGTTTTCTGAAACCTACTTCGTCCTTCCGCAGTCGTTTCGGTTACCAGAACATCCTGTTTCTCGCTGCGGGTGAGGTGGTGGCAAAGGTTTCGGGTAAGAGCTGGGATGAGTTTGTGAAGGAAAGATTCTTTGCTCCACTTGCTATGAAGCGGACTGTGACAAGTCACGCCGACTTGCTTAACAGTTCAAACGTTGCCATGCCTCACAATGAAGTAGATGGAAAGAATCGGGTGATCCGTTATGGTAAGGTCGATAACATCGGCGCCGCCGGAGGGATCAAGTCCTCGGTCGCGGACATGGCGCAGTGGTTGCGGCTGCAACTTGGTCGCGGCACATACGAAGGACGAAAGCTTTTCAGCGCCACCGCCTCACGCGAGATGTGGACCCCACACACTGTTTTCAGCGGCATCAGCGAACAGGCAGAAAAGTTTAATCCCACGCGCCATTTCAACCTTTACGGGCTGGGCTGGCTTTTGAGCGATTACCAGGGCCGGTTGCTCGTCTCTCACGGTGGTGGGCTCGACGGCATGACTTCTCAGTTCGCGTTGATGCCGGAAGAGAAGCTCGGCGTCGTCGTACTCACTAACAGCGAGACTCCGCTCTCGACCATTTTGGCAAACAAAGTGTTCGATCTGTTTCTAGGCGTGCGTGCCCGCGACTGGAACTCAGAATTTCTCGCGCGCGCGAAAGACAACGAGGCAGCTAGGAAGGCTGGTAATAGAAGGATAGAACTATCGCAGGTGCCACAAACCAAACTGTCCCTTCCGCTGTCGGCCTACACCGGCACTTACTCAGGCGAGATGTTTGGCGACGCCAAAGTGACTGAAGAGGAGGGCAAACTGGTAGTGCGTTTTTTGCCGTCTCCCTACTTTGTTGGCGACCTGGAGCACTGGCACTTTGATACTTTCCGCGTCAAGTGGCGCGATTCAATCGTCTATCCGTTTCCCAGGGGCTTTGTCACCTTTACTCTCAACGCGCAAGGTAAAGTCGACGAGATGAAGATTGACGTTCCGAATCCCGATTTCGACTTTAAAGAACTCGAATTCAACCGCAAGCCCTGACGCGCTTGGGTAGTGGCTCCCTCTTTGGAGTGCGGGGGCAAGCGCAGCGCGACACCGCTTTGGATGTATCGAGCGAGAAGCGAATTCAAAGCGCCGTCGCCGCTTCGCTCTGCCGGCGTACTCCATACTAAAGAAATGACTTTGTGAATTATCGAGTAACTACAAATTGGTCAGGATATCAGGCGATGACTTTATTTGCATTTTCATTTGACCGCCAGATAAAGTCTTGCGCATTTCCTGCTCGCCGTTGAGTCAAAGGAGGAATGTACATGGCACAGGTCAACTTTCTTGAAGTGCTTGTCGCGGCCGCCTCCGCTTTCTTTCTGGGCGGACTCTGGTATTCGCCGGCTCTATTCGGCAAGATTTGGGCGCGTGAAGCCGGCGTCAGTTACGATCAGCCGAAGAAGGGGCATGGCGCGGTCATATTCGCAGTCTCGTTTCTATTCTCACTAATTGCAGCGATAGTGTTCGCCTTGTTTCTGGGACGGAATCCGGCACTGAACACTGCGGTTCGCGACGGCTTGGCCATTGGTGCCTGCTGGGTCGCGACCTCTTTCGGCATCAATTACCAATTTGCAAATCGCACGTTTAAGCTGTTCCTTATCGATGCCGGGTATCACGTGGCGCAATTTACGCTCTATGGCGTCATACTCGGTCTGTGGCATTGAACCGAGGAGCGGTAGAGGCTGTGTGAAAACCCTAAATGAACCTACGATAATTTGCAGGTAGGGAAGGGGGCGCGCTGCACTTTGCCCACCTTCCCAACCTGCAAATTCCCCCAACTTGCATAACCTCAAATTCCCCCAACTTGCATAACCTCTTGGACCTGCAAATTACTGTGCGTTCTTCTTGGATTTTCATACAGCCTCTACCGCTCCTCGGTTAACGCAAATCGCTCTAGTTCGTTGTCGCTGCCTTCCCGTCTCAGTGTGGCCGCAATCGCTGCATCTCCGTTTCTCCCCATCTCCGCTCTGTGTCTCCGTGTCTCCGTGTCTGCGTATCGCGTTCTCATTTCTCCGCTACGTCAACGCCTTTGCCGGGCCGCCTCATAAAGCAGAATTCCGGCGGCGACTCCGACATTCAGGCTTTCCACCTCCCCGTGCATTCCTATCCTGACAGCTTCATCAGCAGCGGCCACGTCTTCGAGGCTGAGTCCAGTTGATTCGGGGCCAACAATCAAAGCCTTGGGTGTTGTCCAGTTTATATCAGTGTAGAGGGCGCCAGCTTTCACGTGCGCGCAGACGGTCTTGATGTTGTGCGCGGCGCACCAGCTGAGAGCATCGCCGTAACTTGCACCTCTCCAAATCGGCAACCGGAAAGCTGAGCCCATGGCGCCACGTAACGACTTAGAGGAGAATAGGTCGGCCGTATTGGCAGTGGTGATTACGCCCGTTGCACCTGCGGCCTCCGCACTTCGAATGATCGCCCCCACGTTTACGGGATTGTTGATGCCGTGCAGGATCACTAACAAGGGGGTACGCCCTTCCGCCATTTCTAATTTGGCTTTTCCGGATTCAGGTTGCTTCGCAAGGAGAATGATCCCCTGGGAGGTTTTGGTATACGAGATTGTCGCCAACAGCTTCTCACTGACCGAGGCCATGCGGTTACAAACTGAAGCGACCACCTCGAGGAAACGTGCAGCCCTCTCTTTTTCGGCAACCTCATCGGAGTAGATTACGGCTTCAATTTCTAGTCCGGAGTGCAGCGCTTCCTCCGCCAGCCTTAACCCTTCGACAAAGATCAAGTCGGCTATCTTCCCGTTGCGCACGGAACGCGCCTGGCGGAGAAGGGGATTGTCACGGCTGGAGATATGGGTCATTTCCGATTGCAATTGCCAATTGCCGACTAGAGAAAAGGCTAGTGTAGGTGTCTATCAATTGACTTTACATTTTTTTCGTGCGGCTTCACGCGAAAAATCACGAAGCCCAAATTGAACCAAGACTAAAGACCGTGGAGAAGAAGTCGGCAATTGGCAATCGGCAATTGGCAATCGGCAATCGGCAATCACAACGCAACCTCCACCCAAATGGGCCAGTGGTCCGAAACACTTAAAGGTCGTGCGACACCCCAACGAGTTACATCCAGGTTACATACAAAGATCCAGTCTGCGTGCAAACGTAGTCCCCCCCCGCGCCAGGTCGGCGTTCCCGTTGGAAACGGCGTCGTGTAGCCGCGAGACTCAAGCAGGCGCCGGGTCTCGGTACACTTCCGTCGTGACAGAGTATTGAAGTCGCCGAGCACCACCGTTGGTCCAGCGAACTTGCCGGCGTGATCGAGGACCACTTCGAGTTGTTCCAGTTGCCCATCGGCAGCTGAATGCGGATCGATATGTGAATTGAATATGCGAATAGTCTCGGAGCCGACTTTTATCGAAGCTCCGACCGAAAGTCGGGGACGCCAGGGACACTCGGTCCAGGGAAGATCAATACGCGTCACATCGTCCATGGGAAAATCGCTAAGCAGTGCCACCCCGGTGTCACCCGGATCTTGAAGTCCAATCTGTTCTTCGAAATCGAGCCACCACTGACGGTCCTTCGGTTCGATGCCCCGGGGAATTCCGGCGGGTGCGTGCACCCAGGACATTTGCAGTTGCTCGGCCAGTTCGCTTGCCACATGATGGTTTCCGGTGCGCAACGTCCCTTTATCGGCTTCCTGCAGTGATAGAATGTCGACCGGCGGCAATCGTGATCCTTCCGAGAAAGCGCGTGCTGCGAGCCGGATGTTCTTGCCCACTGTTTGGGAACGATTGCCCGGCAGGTTAAAGCCGGCCTTGCGCAGGAGACCGGAGCAAATCAGGAACTGGCCCACTGCGTATCGAATGTTGTAGGAAGCAATTATCAGTCGTGACGGGGTGTCCACACCGGTTTTCCGCGGAACGGTTGCGCCAAATTCGATTTCAGGTGAATCAAGGAAAGAGGGAACTGGAATCTTTTCATTGATTGCCATCGCCGACTATATTAAAACTTATGAGTCGCACTGTCATAGCAGCCGTTGACGACATGTTCTTCATATCGAAGATCCGCGCCACAGCGGAGCACCTGGGCGTCGATCTTCGCTTCGCGCGCAACTCTGACGCTTTGCTTGCGAGTGCTCGAGAAAACAGAGCCAACCTGATCATCGTTGACCTGCATGCGCAAAAGATCGATCCCATCGCGCTGGCTACGGCATTGAAATCTGACCCGGAACTACAAGCAATTGTACTGCTGGGATTTTTCTCACACGTGCAGACTGATTTGATGTGCGAAGCTACGAAGGCGGGTTACGATCGAGTAATGCCGCGTTCGGCCTTTTCAAAAGACCTGGCCACCATTCTTGCTGGATAGCTGGCTGCTCGAACGAGAGAAAACGCTCAGGTCACCGCGGCCGGTGCTATCACTTCGTGGATTGCTCGCACTTCGCTTACCAGCTGTTCATATTGCTCCAGTGTCAGCGCCTGAGCACCGTCGGAGAGCGCGTGGTCAGGTTGGTCGTGAACTTCAACGATCAGACCGTCCGCTCCAACGGCCACACCGGCACGCGCGAGCGGGGTAACCATAAAGTTCTTTCCGGTACCGTGTGAGGGATCGACAATAACGGGCAGATGAGAAATGCGTCTCACGGCGGGTATCGCAGCCAGGTCGAGAGTATTGCGCGTGTGCTGGGCAAAGGTGCGGATGCCACGTTCGCAAAGAACAACCCGATAATTACCTTCAGCCATGATGTACTCGGCAGCCAGCAGCCATTCATCGAGAGTGGCCGAAAGTCCGCGTTTCAGTAGGACAGGCAAAGGCGAGCGCCCCACGCGTCTCAGCAGTGAGAAGTTTTGCATGCTGCGTGCTCCGATCTGAATGATGTCGGCATAGCGCTCAACAAGATCGACACCCGCTTCATCCAAAGCCTCGGTTACGATCTTAAGACCGTAGGCTTCACGAATCTCCGCAAGAATTCTCAACCCTTCCTCGCCCAATCCCTGGAACGCGTAAGGCGAAGTCCTTGGTTTAAATGCGCCGCCACGAAAAAATCTCGCGCCGCTTCGTCGTACGGCCTCGGCGACAGCAAACCCCTGATTTCGGCTCTCAATTGCGCAAGGGCCGGCAATGATTGCTAACTCGTCTCCGCCGATGGCCGCGTCTCCTACTCGGACGGTGGTTTTCTCCGGTCGGAGATCCCGCGTTATCAGTTTGTAGGGCTTGCTAACGCGAATTGCTTCGGCGACTCCGGGAAGCGTTTCGAAGTGAGAAGGATCAACGGATCCCTGGTTGCCGGTAATGCCGATGGCCGTGCGGGTGGCTCCAGGCATTGGATGGGGCTTGTAACCCAGCTCCTCAATTACACGCACCACCGCCTCAATCTGGTGGTCGGTCGCGTCCGCTTTCATAACGATCAGCATGTCTTCTCTTATACTCTCAGCTTTTGTTAAATGTACAGTTCAGAAAGGATGCTCGAGCATGGCTAACTTGCAGGTTAGGAAGGGTGGCTTGCCCCCGCTCGAGCGCCAACTGCGCGACTGGTTGGGTAACATCTCGACGGGCATATCGCCAGGAGCGGAAAAAGTGTTCTAACTGAAAACCTTCAGTCCTGAGCGACACGTAAGTTGAGAGCTGAAGTAACCAGTCGCGCCGTTAACGCTCGAGCGGGGGCAAGCCACGGGCAAGCCACGCTTTCCGACCTGCAAATTACCGGCGGCTCCTGTTTCTGTCTCTACATCCTCTCGGGGACATTTATTCCTAATGTCGCCAGCGCCGAGGTCAACTGGCGCCGCGCGATGTCAGCTGCGGTTATCAAGACCGCTTTTTTCGTCAGGTCCTCCTCGGCGATGATTCGATGCCGGTGATAAAAAAAGTTGAAGGCCCGCGCCAGGTTAAAAGTGTATTTTGCCAGATTTGCCGGCTCAGCAGCAGCCGCACACTGGGCGACGACCTCGTCAAACCTTTCCGCCAGCATTACCAGTGACCAAATTTCTGTACCCGCCTCGCCGTCTAGAGCTTGAGCCACTTGCTTGCGAATCTCAGCATCGCCTGCTGCGCGCTGAATAAGTTTTTCAGCAACCACATGCGACTCACGGTCAAGTTTTCGAAAGATGGAACTTGCGCGCACCGCCGCGTACTGGCAATAGGGACCGGTCTCGCCTTCGAATGAAAGCGCCTCTTTGAAATCAAACGCGATGACGGAGTTGCGCGTGAACTTCAAAAGAAAATAACGCAGCGCGCCCACGGCAATCTCGTTAGCGGTGGACGCTTTCTCCTCAGCGGTAAGTTCCGGATGGCGTGCCTCAACCTCGCGCAACGCGTCGGCCTCGAGCCGGTCAATTAGGTCATCAGCCTTGACGCCCAAACCTTTGCGACCGCTCATCTCGATATATGGCTTAGCGCGATCCTCATTGCTCAGCTCAATACCCAACTCAGCGCAAGCGCCGGCCGATAGGGCTACCATCTCGTAAGCCAGATGCACACTCGCGTCTTGCCCTAACTCAGGCACCAAGCCGGCAACCCCGCGGGCCACGATCTCCTGCGGATACGACTGACGCGAATCAATAACGTTGTAGACAGTAACCCCACCGCCGAAATTCGGACGGGGCACCTCCGGGAGTGTTTCCGAATTCGGCTCCGTCGTCGTTACCCACGCTACTTGTGCGTTGGGATATTTGCGGAAAGGCTTGTAATTGAAATCAAGACCCAGATGCCCCAGCTTCCAGAGTTGGTAGGCGATGTCTTTGCCGGTGTAAGTAACCGTTCCGTTTGAACGCACGATGATCTTGTCGGCCTCGTGCTCGTCCGTGCCGGTGTGTGACTCAAAAGGCATTACCCAGCAGCCTTTGTTCTTACCCTCGGTTTCCAACCGGATCACGCCGGCGCTTTTCATAAGCTGGAAAGCTCGATCCCAAAAGTGCAGGTGAAGAATCTCAGACTCTCGCGCGAGCAAGTCGTAACGGATGCCCAGACGTTCCATCGTATCGAGGATGCATTCGACGTTTCTGGTGGCAACGTAGTCGGCGAGTTCAGCCGTGGGATTGTTTCCTTGCTCGAGGGCATGAAGAATGTCCGTCCGTAGTTTTAGCTTTTCCGGGTTTGGTTGACCGTTAGGATCGTCATCGCGATAAAACAACCCCACCTTCGTGTAGAGGTCCCAGCAGTAGTAATCAAACGGACGATCTTCGGGAAGGGAACCGTCGAGGTTCTTGATCTCATCGAGCGTCATCCGTTCGATGTGTTTAAACCCGACGACCACATCCGCCACCTGGACGCCCGTGTTGTCGATGTAATTCTGAACCTCCACTTCGTTGCCGGCAGCTTTGAGAATGCGCACGAAAGTATCGCCGAGCACTGCGTTGCGCACGTGACCGATATGCGCGGCTTTATTGGGATTGATGCTGGTGTGCTCGACCATTTGTTTAGGTCGGCTTGATACAGATTCAATGGTCGCATGGTCAATTGCTAGAGGCAGTACCGCCGCGAAGACCGACAGCAGTTGGGCCCGGTCAAAGAAGATGTTTAAGTAGCCCGCGCCGGCTACCTCGATCCGAGATATTTCCTCGTCTGCAGCGAGCTTCTCTTTCAACTTCTCCGCAATGGCCCGCGGCGCGACTCTGGTGCCGGTGCTTTGTTTGATCAATTTTGCGAGCTCAAAGGAAACAGGGAAGGCCAGATCGCCCAACTCCGGCTTCGGGGGAGTCTCAGCGCTGACCTGTTCCACCGACAGGCCAAATAACTCCAACGCGGCCTCCTGAAGTCGCTGCTTTATTCGGTTCTGAAGATCGATCAGGGTCACGGGTCACTCAGTGTCGCAGGTCCGTGTCTCGCAAAAGCGGAAAGTATAACCCAGCGGTTACAGTAGGGCGAGCGGTGGTGCCGGGTGGCACTGGTTCAGTCTGAATTAGCAGTTCGTCTAGCTGGGGTCATTTGGCTACCCATTAGTAGACTTTCGCTTGGCCACGCGAGCTCTTCACTGGGACCGCGGGCGTCCCGCCCGCTTCGAGCACCGCAAGGTGCAAGGAATCTCGCAAAGTGCTCGGACTTCAGATGTTCTGTTCGCGCTGCGCGCTCACTGCAGGCGGGACGCCTGCAGTCCCAGTGGAGAGCTCGAGGAGTCAAGCGCAGGTAACTACTAAAGGGCTGCTCGCTGCCTTGGTGTAACTTCGGGCTATTTCGTGGATCGCCCACTTGTTCATCTCACTACCTTGACACCTTTCGCCCGCGCTCTGTTACCATCGAACCATCCATGCAATTTGAGACGGAGCCATCCATCTCTGACAAACTGCGCCGGCGGTTCTTGAACTCCAAGCGTGTCTTGGTGTTAACGGGCGCAGGAGTATCCGCGGAGTCAGGAGTACCCACGTTTCGTGGCGGCGGCAATAGTGCAGTGTGGAAAGGAATGCCTTTCGAGGTGATCTCTTCAGCGCAGGTGGTTGAACAAGATTTGCCGGCTGTCTGGGAATGGTTTGATTACCGTCGCGATCTCTTGCAAGTGCTGAATCCGAATCCTGCGCACAACGAAATTGCTACCTGGCAGGATCGCTTCTCCGAGTTTACGCTGGTGACCCAGAACATCGATGGCTTGCACCACAAGGCAGGTTCGCGTGAGGTGATTGAACTGCACGGTAGCCTATGGCGGGTGCGATGTGTTAGCTGCTACGCACGATTTGAAATCCTTTCATCTCGGCCACGTGCCGACGCATGTCCTGACTGTGGTGATCCGGTCCGTCCTGATGTTGTGTTGTTTGGAGAGATACTCCCGGCCGGTGCTTTTGAACAGGCCGCGGCGGCCGCCGCAAACTGTGAACTCTGCTTTGTAATAGGAACGTCCGGTCTTGTGTATCCTGCGGCCGGTCTGCCGGAGATTGCCCACGTCGCCGGGGCTTTCGTTTGCGAGGTGAACCCGGAAAAAACTCCGCTTTCGGCTCTGTGTGACGAGTTGTTGATGGGAAGGGCGGGCGAAGTGTTGCCATTGCTCTCCCGACTCGGGTCAGATAGTCGAACGACCACCGGACGCGTGGCGACGAGAACCTCATAGTTACCAATTCACAGAATGAAAACTCTCTACTTCGACTGTTTCGCCGGCGCTAGCGGCGACATGATCCTGGGCGCGATGATCGCTGCGGGCGTTGAGCCGCGGGTCCTTCTGGGCCAACTCTCGCTTCTCAACGTGCACGGTTACTCAATTGAGTTTCAGACAGTCGACCGATCGGGAATTAGCGCCACGTACGCTCGAGTTCAAGTCCCCCCCGAACATGCTCCTCGATACCTTGGCGACATTTTGCAGATCATTCATGATTCGAAACTCCCGGATGCAGTGAAAGACCGCGCCGGAAAAGTGTTCTCACGCCTGGCTGAGGCCGAAGCTCGTGTACACAACGAGCCGGTGG
>JACDCK010000306.1 GCA_013817595.1 Pyrinomonadaceae bacterium
GACAGGATGTCCGCGCTCCAGTCAATCAAAAGAGCCGCCAAACTACTTCAGCGGCTCGCGACCCTTGAGAACTATTCCGAAACCTAGCCACCTACAAATTTTGACGGCCTCTTCTCGATAAATGCTGCGACGCCCTCTCTGAAATCCTTTGTCTGTCCCGATTGAATCTGCGCTTTTCTCTCCAACTCCAACTGCCCGGCATAATCGTTTGTTGCGCTGGCCTCCAATAACTCTTTGATTCTCCCGATAGCCGCCGTCGGTGCGCTGGCCAGCTTCTCCGCCATCGCCATCACGTACGGCATTAACTCAGCGTCGGCAACGACGGCATTTATCATTCCCAACTCCAATGCCTGTTGCGCGCTAACTACGTCTCCCGTCATCAACAGTTCCGTAGCGCGGCGCCACCCGACCAAACGCGGCAAAATGAAAGTGCCGCCACAATCGGGCGATAAGCCCACCCTGATAAAAGCCTGATTAAATCGTGCGCTTTCCCCGGCTACTACCAGATCGCACGCCAGAGCGAGATTACAACTACCTCCCGAAGCAGCACCGTTAACCGCGGCGATAAACGGCAGCGGCGTCTGCCGGATCAACAACAAACATTCATTAAGCGCGCGCAACGGTTCGTCGAAGAATGCTTCGACCCTGCCTTCCTCCTGTGCAATCTTCTGCATCTCTCGAAGATCACCGCCGGCGCAGAATGCCCTCCCCGCTCCGGTCAATATTATCGCTCGGGCAGCTCTCTCGCGAGCATCGGCCACTGCCGCTTTGAACTCATTACCAACCTTGAGGGTCAGCGCATTTAATGACTCCGGTCTATTCAGCGTTATCACGCAAACAGCGCCGCGCATTTCGAGTTGAATCGTTTGGTAACCCATTTCCGAAATCTGATTGCATGAAAGGCGCAGAAATTCCACCAAAGAAGACTGCTTACTGGGTAGTCTTTCTTATTTCCAGCGAGCGCACGCACCCGTAACATTGCCTAGGAAGAGGTCCGCTGGCTGTCCTGATATCGAAGGTCAGCTAGTTCCCTGTTGACTTGCTCGATTCGCACTAAAACATTCGCCACAGAGCACCGGTCGGCCGCTCGATGGCTTGAACGGTACGGTGTCAGCCTTTCCGCATTGATCGCAGTTGATGTCGAATCGCTGCCGCTCTCCACCTGGTCCCCTCGAGCCGCCAAAGTTAGCTCGACGCGCATCTCGGCAGGGCTTGCAGCGTTTTGGGTGAGTCAGATTGCGTTCTTTGTAATACTCCTGCTCGCGTTCGGTGAACGGGAAGGGGTTTCCACATTCCGTGCAAGTGATTTCAAGGTCTGGCATGACGCTTTTCTCCTGGAAGGGCGAAACTGAGGTGTCTGCCCTCTTTGGTTTCGGAGCGCTGGCATAGCTTCACTTGCGGCTTAACGATTGGCTGGTTCAAGAGTGGCCAGAAACTTGTAGCGGCTCTCAACCTAACCCGTCAGGCATCGCGTCCCGAAACGGTTTAAGTGGGTCTGAGTTTACTCCACCGTAATGCTTCTATTCAAACTTTTATCTGGGTCTGGCGGGGCGGGATTCGTGTGAGCGCTCGGGCTACTAATCTCTATACAGTTCGGTAACGTGAGCCACGACCGTTTGACCAAGCGTGCGCAGGTTGTACCCACCCTCCAGGCACGAAACGATCCGCCCCTTGCAGGTGTTGCCCGCCCATTGCTTCACTGCCTGTGTCATCGCAATGAAGTCGTCGTCTTCGAGCAACAGTTGACCGAGGGGATCGCCTTGGTGCGAATCAAAGCCCGCGGACAAGATCACGAGATCAGGTTTGAACTTCGAGGCTATCTCGTCAAGCGCTGCGTCGAACATCCGTTTCTGTTCGCTAGCCCGCGTTTGAGCTCTGACGGGAACATTCAGCGTGTAGTTCTTCCCCCGGCCGACGCCAGTTTCTCCGCGCGAGCCGGTCCCTGGATACCATGGATATTGATGCATTGAGAAGAAGAAGACAGAGGCGTCGTCATAGAAAATGCCCTGCGTTCCGTTCCCGTGATGCACGTCCCAATCGACAATCGCTACTCGCTCGATCTCTGTATAATGGTTTTGCGCGTATCGAGCCGCCACGGCGACATTGTTAAAGAGGCAGAAGCCCATCGCGCGCTCGGCTGTGGCGTGATGACCGGGAGGGCGCACCGGAACAAAGGCATTGGTTGCTTCGCCACTCATCACCAGGTCGATAGCCTGACAAGCCGCTCCCGCGCCGCGCAGAGCTACATCCATCGAGCGCATCGAAACTACGGTGTCGGCGTCCAGGTAACCAATGCCTTCGCTCACGGCACGCTCCACAGTCTTGTAGTGCTGTGGCGTATGGCACGCCTGAACATCCCCACGTGGTGCTTTTCTCGCCTGAGTCTCGAGTAGCTTGGGCCAGAGTTCAGTATCTCCACGCAGCGCGTCCATCACCACGGTATAACGTGAGGGAGACTCGGGATGGCCAGGGCCTGTGTCATGCGCCTGGAAGACCGGGTGGTAAACAATTGCGGTAGTCATTGCCTAGTCAATCAAGAATCGTGAATCGTAAGTCTTGAATCGTGAATCGTGAATCGTGAATAGTAAATCGTAAATGGGAAATCGGAAATTGGGAACTCTGAAAATGACGCGATGGTATTGGACGAGCGTTCCAGAAGGCAGGTTCAAGATATTAAGAGGACAACGTCGGGCGGGAAGTCCGCCATGCGTTACCGCATGGATCCGGCAATCTAGCCCGATTTACGATTCACGATTTACGATTCACGGCCCTTGGAGGGTGTCTCAATCTCACCACGAAACCCCAAGGCGGAGAATAGAAATCATACGGATGCCCCAGAGCCGGTGCCGACAGTCTCAATGGACGCCCAACTCAAAACGTCAAAACCCCCAGCGTTTCTGCATTCCCTGAAGCAAGAGTAACCTTTTCAGACCGCGGGAATGCCGATTGCTCATTAGCACACGAGTACATACGTGTTCAACCAAATAGCCGAGTTCCGAACTGTAGGTTTTATGGGT
>JACDCK010000307.1 GCA_013817595.1 Pyrinomonadaceae bacterium
GCCCAAAAGCCTGACATCAAAGCCTCCCACCTATCCTGCGCATTATTTGCCCGAAATCACTATCAAGTTGTAGTCAAGGTGCACGGGGTCTTTCCGTCTTGATGCGGGAAACCGGCATCTTCACCGGTACTACAAGTTCGCTGTGTCCCTCGTTAAGACAGCTTCCAGATCGTTACGCCATTCGTGCAGGTCGGAACTTACCCGACAAGGAATTTCGCTACCTTAGGACCGTTATAGTTACGGCCGCCATTCACTGGGGCTTCGATTCCGAGCTTCGCCTTGCGGCTAACAAGTCCTCTTAACCTTCCAGCATTGGGCAGGCGTCAGCCCCCATACGTTGTCTTTACAACTTTGCGGAGACCTATGTTTTTGTTAAACAGTCGCCTGGAACATTTCTCTGCGACCGTGTTCTTGGTGAACACGGCTATCCTTCTCCCGAAGTTACGGATATATTTTGCCGAGTTCCTGAACGAGGGTTCTCACAAGCACCTTAGAATTCTCATCCCACCTACCTGTGTCGGTTTGCGGTACTGTTAATTAACAGTTGAGCTGAACGAAGCTTTTCTTGGCAATTGGGGTCAGCAACTTGTTCCGGAACCGAAGTTCCGTACTTTCGTCTGTTTATTTACCCTTGTGTCGCCCGGATTTACCAAAGCGACGGGCTGTTTACTTCAACGGCATCCATCAGCCGTCTTGCCTACCCTATTGCGTCACTCCACAGCACTGTTACTCAGTTCCGGAATATTAACCGGATTTCCATCGACTACGCCTCTCGGCCTCGCCTTAGGTACAGACTAACCCTGCGCAGATTAACTTGACGCAGGAAACCTTAGGTTTTCGGTGCGTATGGTTCTCACATACGTTATCGCTACTAATGCCGACAAAGTCTTTTCTGATTGCTCCAACGGACCTTACGGAACCGCTTCACAGCTACAGAATGCTCGCCTACCATATTAAAAATATCCAAAGCTTCGGTATATAGTTTGAGCCCCGTTATATTGTCGGTGCAGGGCTACTTGACCAGTGAGCTATTACGCTTTCTTTAAAGGATTGCTGCTTCTAAGCAAACCTCCTGGCTGTCAGTGCTTCCCCACGTCCTTTTCCACTTAACTATAATTTTGGGACCTTAGCTGTTGGTCTGGGCTCTTTCCCTCTCGACCACGAATCTTAGCACCCGTAGTCTGACTCCCGGACATTCATTTACGGCATTCAGAGTTTGATTGAATTCGGTAACCTTGTGAGGCCCCTTGTCCATTCAGTGCTTTACCACCGCAAAGATAAATCCGAGGCTAGCCCTAAAGCTATTTCGGCGAGAACGAGCTATCACGGAATTTGATTAGCCTTTCACCCCTAGGCACAGGTCATCCAAACAGTTTTCAACCTATACTGGTTCGGTCCTCCACGTGGTGTTACCCACGCTTCAACCTGCCCATGCCTAGATCATCCCGTTTCACGTCCAAATACCACAGACTAAGCGCCCTATTAAGACTCGCTTTCGCTTCGGCTTACTTATCGTTTAACCTTGCCTGTGACATTTACTAGCCGGCTCATTATGCAAAAGGCACATAGTCAGAGCTTGCGCTCCTCCTACTGCTTGTAAGCAAACGGTTTCAGGTACTATTTCACTCCCCTCACTGGGGTTCTTTTCACCTTTCCCTCACGGTACTGGTTCACTATCGGTGACTTCGGAGTATTTAGCCTTACCGGATGGTCCCGGCGAATTCATGCAGAATTCCTCGTGTTCCGCATTACTCGGGTGTCAAACTGGAAGTCGAAAATTTTCACATACGCGACTATCACGCTCTATGGTGTGCTTTTCCATACACTTTTGTTAATCTTCTTCTCCCGTTATGTCTGATCCCACGACCCCGACAGGACAAGTCCTATCGGTTTAGGCTTTTCCGCGTTCGCTCGCCGCTACTAGCAGAATCACTATTGTTTTCTTTTCCTTCAGGTACTGAGATGGTTCACTTCCCTGAGTTTGCTCTAACCGCCCTATGTATTCAGGCGGCAGTTATTGGGTTCCCCCATTCGGAAATCGACGGTTCATCGAATGAGTGCTTCTCACCGTCGCTTATCGCAGCTTTCCACGTCCTTCATCGCCTCGAAGTCCCAAGGCATCCACCGTTTGCCCTTAGTAGCTTGACCATAAAATTTGCTCACGAGCAAATTTTATGTCTTTCTTTACTTACTTTTATTCTAATTGCAACTTGTATTATTAAGATTATCTATTTATTCAGTTGTCAAAGATCGTTAAAAATTCCGATTAAAAAACAGAATTCTTATTTTAACCGATGCGGCTACATATAAAAATTCTGCAAAGAAGTTGGTGGAGATGACAGGAGTCGAACCTGCGACTTCCTGAATGCAAATCAGGCGCTCTGCCAACTGAGCTACATCCCCAACAAGTTTGGTTGCGGGGGCAGGATTTGAACCTACGACCTTTGGGTTATGAGCCCAACGAGCTACCAGACTGCTCCACCCCGCGATATACTTTTCAAATGGTGGACCTGGGTAGACTCGAACTACCGACCTCACGCTTATCAGGCGTGCGCTCTAACCAACTGAGCTACAGGTCCTCACCTTGTAACCAATTACAAAGTAAAGAATAAGTTTTTTTCAACTTATTGTTACCTTGAACTCATTTGGTAATTTATAAAGAACTAAATAAGTTTGATGTCTGAAAACTAGATATGCGTCGTGTGTCCTGCAACTTAAATTTGTTAATAAAAGTTGCCGTGTTATTTTGTTAAAAGGAGGTGATCCAGCCACAGGTTCTCCTACAGCTACCTTGTTACGACTTCACCCCAATCATAAATCATACCGTAGTAACCTGCCTCCCTTGCGGGTTAGCCCAGCTACTTCTAGTACAACCTACTTTCGTGATGTGACGGGCGGTGTGTACAAGACCCGGGAACGTATTCACCGCAACATGCTGATTTGCGATTACTAGCGATTCCAACTTCATGGAGTCGAGTTGCAGACTCCAATCCGAACTGAGAATGGTTTTCA
>JACDCK010000308.1 GCA_013817595.1 Pyrinomonadaceae bacterium
CCTTCCCGAGGCTGAAGCAGGTCTTTCTCCGCGGGAGCGGCCGGTTTCCGCAGCTGGACAATCCGGCGTTTCTGGGGGATGCGGTGAGGCAGTACCTGGATGGCGTCGAGAGGGCGCGCTACCCGAGTAGTACGAGATAGTACTACCTTACATGACGCCTTTCGCCACAGAATCAGCGCTTCTGGCGGGGTGAGTTCGACGGGGCTGAGCGTGGGGACCCAGGGCTGTAAGAACGTGGTCTCGCCTGGTGTACCCGCAAGGCATTTGACAGCCCCGCCGAGGAAGCGTATCTTCATGATCCCCCTGAAAATGGGCACGGGAAGCCGCTCTTTGACAATTGAAGTGTCTGTCCTAAGCAAGCGCAGCCGAAAAACTCTCTCGAGAGGATTTTGGTCAAGCTACTAAGGGCGCACGGTGAATGCCTTGGCTCAAGCAGGCGATGAAGGACGTGGCAAGCTGCGATAAGCCTCGGGGAGGTGCAAACAACCTATGATCCGGGGATTTCCGAATGGGGCAACCCACCGCGTTTCATCGCGCGGTATCCACCGACTGAATCCATAGGTCGGAGGAGGCGAACCCAGGGAACTGAAACATCTAAGTACCTGGAGGAAAAGAAAGCAACAGCGATTCCGTGAGTAGCGGCGAGCGAAAGCGGAAGAGCCCAAACCGTTGTGGTGTCAAGCCTGCAAGCGTTGCCACAGCGGGGTCGCGGGAACTGCGATGAGGTCGTTGCAGCGATCTCCGGGAGTCACCAAAGTGATCGCTAGCTGAATCATCCTGGAAAGGTGACCCATAGAGCGTGACAGTCGCGTAGGCGAAAGCGAGTCACTCTCCCGCAGCAGTCTCCCAAGTAATGCGGGACCCGAGAAATCCTGCATGAATTCGCGAGGACCATCTCGCAAGGCTAAACACTCGCTTGAGACCGATAGTGAACCAGTACCGTGAGGGAAAGGTGAAAAGGACTCCTGACGGAGAGTGAAATAGAACCTGAAACCGTGTGCCTACAAGCGGTAGGAGGTCGACCGGCCTTCGGGTCGGTACGACTGACTGCGTGCCTTTTGCATAATGAGCCGGCGAGTTGCTGCTACGTAGCGAGCCTAAGGGGAATCCCCCCGGAGGCGTAGCGAAAGCGAGTCCGAAATGGGCGACTGAGTTGCGTGGCGCAGACCCGAAGGGTGGTGATCTACCCATGGCCAGGTTGAAGCGGAGGTAACACTCCGTGAAGGACCGAACCGGTGAAGGTTGAAAACTTCTCGGATGAGCTGTGGGTAGGGGTGAAAGGCCAATCAAACCACCTGATAGCTGGTTCTCCCCGAAAGATATTTAGGTATCGCCTTGCGTAAGAGTGTGCCGGAGGTAGAGCACTGGATGGGCTAGGGGCCCTACCAGGTTACCAAACCCAACCAAACTCCGAATGCCGGTCACACGTTTCGCAGGAGTCAGCTGCTGGGGGATAAGCTCCAGTGACGAGAGGGAAACAACCCAGACCGACAGCTAAGGTCCCAAAATCCTGGCTAAGTGACAAAGGATGTGGATTCGCACAGACAACTGGGAGGTTGGCTTAGAAGCAGCCATTCCTTGAAAGAGTGCGTAACAGCTCACCAGTCAAGTGGATCCGCGCCGATAATTCACGGGACTCAAGCCAGGTACCGAAGCTTCGGGTCGTAACGGCCTGCGGGCCGTCACGGCGGTAGGGGAGCGTTCCATGTGGGTCGAAGTCATTCCGGAAGGAGTGGTGGACTGCATGGAAGTGAAGATGCCGGCACGAGTAGCGATAAAGGGGGTGAGAAACCCCCTCGCCGTAAACCCAAGGGTTCCTGAGGAAGGCTAATCCGCTCAGGGTCAGTCGGAGCCTAAGGCGAGGCCGAAAGGCGTAGCCGATGGGAAACAGGTCAACATTCCTGTACCAGTCTGTGCGCGTTATGAGCTATGGGGTGACGCAGAGGTGAATCCCCATCCGGTGATGGAAGTCCGGGTGCAAGGCCGTACGGAGGTTGGGTAGGCAAATCCGCCCGACTATTCCCGAGAGCTGATGCGGAGGGCCACCAGGCCCACAAAAGGGGAATAATCTTACTGCCAAGAAAAACCTCTATGCCAGTTCACAGGCTGACCGTACCGTAAACCGACGCAGGTGGGTGGGGAGAGAATCCCAAGGCGCTCGAGAGAACTCTGGCTAAGGAACTCGGCAAAATGACCCCGTAACTTCGGGATAAGGGGTGCCTGGGTGGGTGAACACCACGCGTGGTAAGCCTTCCCGGGCCGCAGAGAATCGGCCCAAGCGACTGTTTACTAAAAACACAGGACTCTGCGAAGTCGTCAAGACGACGTATAGGGTCTGACGCCTGCCCGGTGCCGGAAGGTTAAGGGGAGTGGTTAGGACTTCGGTCCGAAGCTACGAACCGAAGCCCCGGTAAACGGCGGCCGTAACTATAACGGTTGCAACAAACTTAGCGGCCGTTACAAAATCTGGCTAAATGCTGGAACGTCTGAGAATCCCGCACTACTCGTCTATCCGGACCTCCCTCCGGCGATGCAACGTCGCAACAAGGAGGAATCATGGTCCAAGGAGGCAGTGAAAATGTGCCGGGTGCAGATAATCAGCAGGAAAGACCGCTTAACCCCTGGTATGTGACTGGTTTCATTGATGCCGAGGGCTGCTTCAGCGTTGGGGTTCGACCTCATCCAAGCGTGAAGAGGCCGACCAAGTGGCTGATGGCCCCGGTTTTTCAAGCTTACCAGCACAGAGATGGGATCCGACTTTTGGAAGGCCTGAGGGCATTTTTTGGGTGTGGATCGCTCATTCCGAAAGGTCCGAACAGTAACGTCATTACGTTCTCTGTATACGGATTCGAACGGTTGAGCAATCGCATCCTGCCTCACTTCCACCGGTTTCCCCTCCAGTCGTACAAAGCGTCCGATTTTGCAAAGTTCAGCGAGATCGTTCTTCGAATGAAAAACGGCGAGCATCGAACTCATGAGGGGTTCGTCACGTTGG
>JACDCK010000094.1 GCA_013817595.1 Pyrinomonadaceae bacterium
AGCGGATACTACAGGCGTTGGCTGCCAAGGGCTACCTCGAGGTCACAGTCGAGCACGGCAGGCTAGTGTACGCCCTTTGGGAGCCCGATGCTCCTCTCTGGCCCAGGGGCTTATACTGCAATCGTTAGGTAACGAAGAGGGGGAGATACACATGGCAAGACGGACGCTTTATCTACCGGTGATGATCGCGGCTGCGGTGGCGGTGGCATGCGCGGTGGCTTTATCGGCGGTCTCAGAGAAGGCTGAGGCTACCTTTCCTGGCAAGAATGGCAGGATAGCCTATTCGGCCTACGACGGGAACGACTACGAGATCTACACCATCAACTCCCGCGGGGGGGATAAGTTCCAGGTCACCAACAACAATAGGGACGACTACAGCCCTTCCTACTCGCCCAGCGGTACGAGGATCGCCTACGTGGAGTTCGATAAAAACGACGCCGACATCTACACGATCAAAGTCGGTGGGAGAGGTAAGACCAAACTCACCCACAACAACGCGGACGAAGCCGCTCCTTCCTACTCGCCCGACGGCAAGAAGATCGCCTACATGGTGTACAGCAACGCCACCGGGGACACGGAGATCTACACGATCAACGCCTTCGGCGGGGGTGGTAAGACCAAAGTTACGAACGGCGGACAGCCTTCCTACTCGCCCGATGGCAAAAAGATCGTCTATTGGGACTACCATAAGACATCATCAAACCCCCACCCGGACACGGAGATCTACACGATCAACATCGGCGGGGGTGGTAAGACCCAACTCACCCACAACAACAACGACGAGTTTACTCCTGACTATTCGCCCGACGGCAAAAAGATCGTCTACGCAGGCTTGGCAGGCTTGGAGCGTAACAATGCCGAGAGCGACATCTACAAGATCAAGGCCGGAGGGGGTGGTAAGACCAAACTCACCCACAACAACAAGTACGACACGTCTCCTTCCTACTCGCCCGACGGCAAGAAGATCGCCTACACGGTGTCCAAAGGCAATGCCATCGGGGAAGACATCTACACGATCAACGCCTTCGGAGGGGGTAAGACCAAACTCACCCACAACAACGCGGACGAAAGCGGTCCTTCCTGGGGAAGTCGTCCGTAGCGGCTTCTCCTGCGGGTGAAGAGGGCAGCCTAGAGGTCTAGGAGAGGCTCGGGGTCTCTAGCAGCCTCGGCCCTTCTTCTTGCCCTTATTCAACGAAGAGCGTGGAACGCGTGTTCTCAGAAGTTCGTATTCGGTGTTATGGATAGACAGACCCTATCGAGGAACCAAAGGGAGGAGCGCGGCGACGAGCGATTCGGTCAGGAGAAATGCCCACCCGACCAGAAATCCGACCCTGGGTCCAGGGAAGCTGCTGGTGTCGGCGTAGAGCCCTCCGGCAGAAGGCATCTGCTTGGCGAGCTGGCCCACGGAGTTGGCTATGAGAAACCTTCTGACCCTGGGCTTTCTGGTTTTTCCACGATTAGCAGGATAAAAGGAAGTGAGCCGCCCAGGACTCGAACCTGGAACCTAGAGATTAAGAGTCTGTCCCGACAGGTTTACTGGGGTTAGCCGGGGTTGAGAATCCGCTTACCTAAGGGTTTTCGCGTTCGCCTTTGTTTACCGAGGTTAGTCGAGTCTACTGTAAAATTACTGTATAGATTACTGTAGGCTAACTGGGAGCGGCCCCCAGGCACGAACGACGCTGTTCGCCACTTCTTAGCAAGCTCGACACCGCGTTCAGCTCGGTGATTCTGAGTGAGGATACGGCGAGATCAGTCCATTAGGTCCGGTCTTTGACCGGAGATGTGCACATCTGTAAAGAACTATCCAAGCAGGGCGCGCTGCCAAAGGATGTTATCCAGGGAGGCGAGGTTCCACAAGTAGGTACGTTGGCTACGGAATGGTAGGTACCGTCCTTGCGCTCTAGCTCTCGATAGACCGCTTCGGCGTAGTAGGGTAAGGTAGTATCGGGTTCCAGATACCGGTAAGCGGATCAATGCGGCCGATTCCTAGTGTCGCACCAGAATAGCGCTTATTGTACTCAGCGAGAGCTTCTTGCGCTTCGTCGGATAAACTCTCGTAGCTAATCTCTGCTGTTGGGCGAGTCACAAGGTGATCATAGAGGATTTCGCGTAGTTGTTTCTCCGTTAGGCTCGGTGAAGGAGCCAGGGTAGCGTATAAATCTTCTTCACCCGTTGCAAGCAGCGGGACATCGAACAGGGATGGCTGAGCGAAGCCTAAGTACAAACTTAGATCGGGGACGGCGAGTCCATAATAAGCTTCGATCAATTCTTGCCGATTCGGTGGATAACCCTCCCTCTTCGCGAACTCGACGCTCAGACGAGCTAGGGTTTGGTAGGGTGTGTCGGCGAACAGACCAATTAGCAGCAGCGGACCTTCCTTAGACTCAGTGGCTGCAGTCAGCTGCGCACAGGCTTGGAGCAACGGGTGTAGGGACGGGGTGTTCAGCGCCCCCTCATAGTCGCCGTAGAAGCGAATCTGTACTCCGGCGGCGAACATCTCCTGGTAGACCGAATCGTCAGCCAACTGCAATAAGCCACCAAGGATATAGTGTGTGTAAGTCGAGCCTCGCTTGAGGAGTTCAGTTCCGAAGCCCGGTGCCACGATGACGCTTACGCCATGGGCGAAAACCATACGATGTAGTTCTGCCTGTCGTCGAATGATGGTCGTTAGGTAATCATCGGCCTCCGGATTCTCGCGTCGGTGGACAAGGTACCAGCGGCGCGTTCCATTGAAGGGCCATCCCATCACGACAGGCCGGCTCTGGTCCGTTATCCACTGTGCTATCCGCCCGCTTGGCCAACTAAGCCACTCGGCTAACTCAGGAGAAGACACAGATTCTCTATCCTACTCTATTGACACTGTTTCAACTGAGTCTGCCTCGATCACCGACAAGTTGCAGGTAGCACCGCTTGGCAACAACATCGATACTAGTTTGACGTTGTTGATTTCATTTATAGCAGGAGATATCCTGCGGTGCATTGTGCTTCGTGCATGCTGTTTATGTAACATAATTGGCCCTACGGAATCAGCCTGGAACTTGCAATAGTCGTGTTCAATCATGTTCATATCATCCGCACGCTTAGTGAGCTTGGTGATTCTCACATGTGGTGTGTTGATGCCGCTTTTCTTGAGTAAGAACATAGACAGAATGGACTTACCTACCTATTTAGATTCCGCCATGAATAAAGTGCTGAGTGCAGATCTTTCTCACTTATCGCGTGCTTCCGACTACGACACTTCTTGGGCGGCTCGATTAATCAATGAGGACAGGAGTTTAGCGTATCCGCACCTGATTCACTGGTTGACGAAGCGTCAAAACCCGGACGGCAGTTGGGGTGGTAGGATACCTTACGCACATGATCGTTTACTGAGTACGCTGGCGGTCGTGCTTCTACTAGGCCGTTTGGGGCATCGACAGCGCTACCACGAGCAGCGTTCAGCCGCCGAACGTTACATCTCGCGACAAGCTGGTGACTTGCAGCAAGACATCGAACCTACCGCGGGATTCGAGTTGATCCTACCTGCGCTTCTCGAAGAGGCTCACGGACTGGGACTGAATCTTCCCTACGCTGAGCTACACGGTTACAGAGAAGCGCGTGCGGAGAAGCTAAGCATCCTTCCAACCCAGCGGCTTTTCGAGACTAGGACGACTGCGCTGTTCTCCTTAGAAGCTTTTGGAGGCAGTATTGACGTGGAGGTCGCAGCCAGTTTGTTGTCGGATAATGGCTCGATGGTCGATTCCCCGTCCGCTACGGCGTGGCTGCTAGGCCAATTTTCAAACTGGCGCGCCCGCTTCCCGCAGAGTGCCGTGTATTTGAAAGAGTCGATGAGCCGCACCGGTCGAGGTTTGCCCGTCGTGGCCCCGTGCGGCATTTTCTTGCGGGCATGGGTCCTTTACTATCTATATGGTTACAGTGGTTCGTCGTCTGACCGCGAGGCAAAATCGCGTCCTCATTATGATTACCTTTGCAAGCACTGGCGCCCCCATGGCGTGGGCTCCTCCCCATTTGCACTTCGCGACTCTGACGATACCTCAATGGTACTTCTGGTGCTCCATCGCGCTGGTTACGAAGTCGACGGGTCGTGCCTACTCACTTACGAGCGCGACGACCACTTCGCCGTCTTCGACCATGAGCTCCATACATCTATCAGCGCGAATCTACACATTCTAGAGGCCCTTGAGACACTGCCTGACAAGGACCGCGCGCGCGTTCGTGACAAGATATTGTCCTATGTACTCGACGCACAAGAGCAAGACGGCTATTGCTGGCGCGATAAGTGGCACGCCTCGGTTTACTTTGCGACCAGCCATGCTCTGATGGCCTTGCTGCCTCATGCACCAGACGAGCTAAGTGGCACTGCAAGTTGGCTCCTCGCTACTCAGCGCGCGGACGGCTCTTGGGGAGAGTACGTTCCTACAGCGGAGGAGACTGCGCTTACTCTTCTCGCGCTGTTGCACTACCATCGCGCATGCCGCTCGCTTCCAAGAGAACCTTTACGCCGCGCCGCCCAATATCTCTTGCTTAACGAGCTTCCGTTCAAGGATGACTATCCCGAGTTGTGGATTGCTAAAGCGCTCTATGTGCCCACTTGTGTAGTCCGCAGCATCATTCTAGCGAGCTTGAGCATTTACCAGGATACGTTCGGCGACCTTATCAGTTAAAGTGTAATCGCTTGGCATAGCAGCAAGGAAGGACAAAGACCATGGCCGGCCGCTCTCATTATGGTTAGGATTCATTGTGCAAGGTGCTATCCGTCAGCCGGCAGGTCTGCGTAGGATATTGTGAAGGGCGGGCACGCGTCTCGTTGTGAAGCGGGAGGACCGAGGGGTTTGTTGAGGAAGCAGTTACGCAAATCCGAAGAGGTTGTTTCACAATGCTGAAGGTAAACGCTCAGGACCCTGAGCCTCAGCGGAGGGGACAGATTCTCGCTGTTGTCATCCTCGGAATCGCGCTCAGCGCTGCCACCTTGTCCGGGATAAACCTAGTGAATGAGCAGTACGAATACAATGTTCCTAATGCTATCTTCTTGATCTCTGTATTAGGTCTCTTTGTCCTCAACCGACTCGGCTACGTGGCCGCTGCCTGCATGCTTACCGTTACGCTCATAGTCGCCGCATCAGCGGTGTTCTTGAGCGGAGAAGACCTGGCGCAGACTTTTATCATTATGTGCATCCCAGTCTTTATAGCCAGTTTCCTGCTCGTGCCTTGGAGCGGCTTTGTTGTCTCCGCAGTGGTAATCTTCAACACCTTGATTTTCAACCAGGCTACAGTGAACACCCTATCATTGCTCACCTTCATAACCGTAACCACGTTTGCCTACCTGCTCGCTAGAAGCCTCGATCGAGTTAACCGCCAGAATTGGCACAGAGCGTTTTACGACTCCTTAACTGGCTTGCCAAACCGCGCTCTGTTTCACGACCTTCTCACACAAGCTGTAAATCGTTCCAAGAGCGACCACATTCCTCGTGCCGTGTTGTTCATGGACCTAGACCAGTTCAAGGTCATAAACGATAGCCTGGGTCACAGAGCAGGTGACGAGTTGCTGATCATTGCAGCACAGCGCTTGCAGAACTGCTTGCGGCCGGGAGATACCGCGGCTCGTCTAGGGGGGGATGAGTTTATCGTTCTACTCGACGGTGTAGGAGACGTTGAAGATGCGGTTCAGGTTGCTCAGCGAATCGCCAAGGCACTAGGCGCTCCCATCAAGCTTGCAGGGCGACAAATGGTGGTCAGTACTAGTATGGGAATAGTGCTATGCGAAGACGCCAACTGTGAGCCGGATGACTTGTTACGCAACTCAGATGCAGCCATGTACCATGCCAAGGCAGAAGGGAAGGCGCGCTGCAAGGTATTCAATGCAGACATGCATGCCCAAGCGTTGCGGCGTCTGGAACTAGAGAACGAGCTTAGGCTGGCCATCGAGCGTGAAGCACTCACGATCTACTATCAGCCCAAGGTGCTGCTAAGTACCGGCATTATAGTTGGGATGGAGGCCCTGGTACGGTGGGACCATCCGACTTTTGGGCAGATTGCCCCTAGAGAGTTCATCCCGCTTGCTGAGGACGTCGGACTAATTAACTCTCTTGGACGATGGGTACTAGAGGAAGCCTGTGCGGAAGCGCGTAGGTGGCAAGAGCAATATCCTGCCGCTCCCCCTTTAGTTACAAGCGTGAATCTATCCATAAGGCAGTTTCAGGGTTCCGACCTAGTGCCAGAGATCGCAGAGATCTTGCACCAGACTCGGCTAGACCCGGGCTGTTTGGAGTTGGAGATCACAGAGAGAGTAGTTATGGAGGATGTCGAGTATGCCATAGACGTGTTAGAGCATTTGAAGAAGCTAGGGATCAAAGTCGCGCTCGACGACTTCGGGACGGGATATTCTTCGTTAGAGGCATTGCGACGATTCCCGCTAGATGCACTAAAAATCGACAAAGTGTTTATTGACGGGCTTCCGAAAAGCCAACAGGATACGGCGGTTGTGCAGCTTGTAGTCGACCTCGCACATGCAGTAGGCATACAGGCCGTTGCGGAAGGTGTGGAAACCGTAGAACAACTGACGCAGTTACGGGATATGGGGTGTGATCAGGCCCAAGGCTACTATTTCTGGAAACCGCTTATGGGCGAAGAGGCGGCAGCCTTGCACGCTGGGTCTCTGCGTTGGTTACTCGACCAGAGCCCCTCCACAGAGCCCTATCGGGATGTATAGCGTATTGCAGCGGCATTGGTGCTAATGACATGTACAAGCACACTTACAGGACCATTGCAGTCAGACTATGACGCTACGCCGCTGTCCATCGGTCCAACAACTATGGAATCCGCTGTAAAAGCTTCACAACTGGACCAAGGCAATCCCCAGCCGAAGCGGTAGCTGGGCAGTCGGTGTGTGGTTTCAGCCCTCTTTAATCTTACGGGTAACGAGCGTGCTGGACAATGGACAACCTCGTGGGCCACTCACGATTTTAGTCCTCACAACACAATATCGCCAGCAAACAAAGCTAAGGGCAGCCAGTCACGTTGCATGGTGTAGCCTGGCTTGTTCACGTTATCAACGTGAAGGCGAAGGAGCATCGGGATCGCTCGTCTCATGACACGGTCACGCTCGACACCAGACTCCGCGAGCGCGTCCAGCGAAAAAAGATTCGGCATGGACTTTTGGAAGTTCTTGTTCGGGCAAACCATTTCGAACGTCGGCAGCTCCTTCACTATTTTCTTGCTGCCTTTGCTAGTTTTTAAGCTGACTGGTTCAGCTCTCAATCTGGCTTTCATCACCGCCGCAGAGTACGTTCCCTATCTGCTCTTCGGGCTCATCATCGGCGCGTGGGTGGATCGGGTAGATCGTAAGCGGCTGATGATCTACACCGATATCACGCAGTCGCTAATTATCTGTTCCGTTCCATTGCTGGCCGCTTTGGGCCTGCTGTCGGTCTGGTGGCTCTACGTGGTGGGCTTCGTAAGCTCGACGCTGTGGATCTGTTTCAACACCGCCGAGTTCGGTGCCGTACCCTCCCTTGTGCATAAAGACAATCTGGTTGCGGCGAACGGCTACCTCCAAGCGAGCTACTCGACGGCCGCGGTGGTGGGCCCGTTGTTGGCAGGTTTGCTGGTGGCGCTAGTTCCCATCCCCCCGGTTCTGCTCTTCGATGCCGTCTCGTTCCTACTTTCGGCGTTGTTGCTGAAGCTGATTAGTACACGTTTCAACGCCGATCGCGTGGACCAACGAAGATCCGGGGATCTGCGGCGCGACGTCGCCGAAGGGCTAAGCTTCGTGCTAGGTCACCCCATTTTGCGCAATATCTGCCTCATGATGTGCTTGGTCAACTGCATCGGCTTCACCGTGTATACCCAACTCGTGCTCTTTGCTAAAGAACGACTAGTAGCGAGCGATACCCAGGTGGGCTTTCTTTATGCAGCGGGAAGCGTGGGAATGATTGCGCTTGCTCTAGCGGCTAATCCGCTGCGCAAACACGTGTCCTTCAGCAAGGTGGCTATAGGCACACTCATGGTTGGAGGTAGCCTCATCGTGCTCTTGGCCTCGACAAGTTGGTACTGGGCCGCTGTGTTGCTTTGGGCGTCGATATGGGGACTCGTGGTGCTTTTCGACATCAACGCCAACAGCCTTTGGCAGCAGATCGTGCCAGACCGATTGCTGGGTCGTGTACAGAGTGTGGTATGGGTACTGTCATGGTCGGCAATACCTCTTGGTGCCTTCATTGGCGGCGTGGCGATCGAGCAGACGCAAGACATCACCTTGGTATACAGGATGATAGGTGTAATGATCTTCCTCATCGCTTTCGCCTTCTCGTTTACCGCCTTGGGCCGCGCCGAGCATTATCTGCCGCAGGAAGCCGCAGAGGAGACGAAGACGAAGGGGTAGGACGAGACAAAGCAGGGAGACTCAGAACTGAAGAGCACTCATTGGAATATCAGCGTAGTATCTAACGCGGAGTCCGTAGAGCATTCCCGATGAGTATTCTATGGTAAAAGATTACGCCTTACCTCTCGGAGTAACAAAAGCCTGAAACTCATAGATCGCCGTAACCGGCCCTAGCCCCTGCAGTACGGTATCGGTTCTGCCACTGCATTGTATTAGATCGCCCTTAAAGCCTTTCTTATTGCCGGACTCGGTTACAGGATTCACGTACTCGTCGCCTCCTACCGGATCCTCCAGATTCCCCTTCTGAAAGTATACGACAGTGAACTGCTTAACTACGACGTTCGAGACGTTCGAGACAGTGGCATCAGTGCTGGAGGTTACATGTCCGGTTTTGCTCATTCCGTTGATCACGAAGGTGTAACTTTGGCTATTGTCCTCGCACGAGGCCACCACCAGGATCTGGTTCTTTTGGAGCTCGGGGGGCTCGGCCGCCGCCAGTCCGATTCCGCTGACGCAAAGCATCGCAGTGAACAACATGGCCGACAAAAAGTATGCCCGTCTCAATCCGTCTCCCCTCCAAATCACATTCACGTAACTATAGCATTCTAACGCGCCTGAGCGAGCCTGGCGCAACTGCTGGGTTGCGGCCCGGCGAGATGCTGGCGCTACGCTGGAGTAATGTGGACCTTGAGGCCGGTGCGATGCGGATAAACCGCGCGCTGTCGGGCAGCGAGTTCACCGCGACCAAGACATCCCGTAGCCGCCGGAAGGTAGAGCTCTCCAACACCGCACGCGCGGCCCTCAGAGCCCTCCGCAAGCGCCAGCTAGAGGAACAGATGAAGAAGGCCGGACTCTGGAAGGACCACGGGCTAGTATTCCCCAGCACCGTAGGCACGCCTCTGTCTCATCGCAACGTCGTGCGCTCGTTCAAGGCGCTGTTAAGGCGTGCCGATCTGCCCGCCGGCACCAGGCTCTACGATCTGCGCCATACCTGCGCCACGCTGCTACTCAACAGCAACGTCCATCCCAAGTACGTCCAGGAACTCTTGGGGCACGCTTCCATAGTGCAAACGCTGGACACCTACAGCCACGTGCTAAAGGGCATGGACAGCGGGATCGGCGACGCGATGGAGGCAGCCGTAGGCTAGAGCCCGAAACTACTGTAAAACTACTGTAGAAAAGCCCCTGGCGTCCGTGTCGGGGCTTCTCCTGATACCGCGTATTCCGCGTATCTATCGCGAATCTAGAAGTGAGCCGCCCAGGACTCGAACCTGGAACCTAGAGATTAAGAGTCTCTTGCTCTGCCAATTGAGCTAGCGGCCCATGGATACAAATTATAGCCCACATTCCGCACCCTACAAATGAGCACAACCGGAATTATTCGTAGCAGCTTGTAACCCGTTTTTGCAGTTTTAGGGTCGTTTCTTGGCGATCAGGGCGTGCTTCGAGAAGCTCTCCTCGTCGAAG
>JACDCK010000309.1 GCA_013817595.1 Pyrinomonadaceae bacterium
GAACGACGCTGCGCTGGAGCGGGGGCGCGCTGCGCTTTGCCCACCTTCCCAACCTGCAAATTCCTCAGCTTGAGTGGTGAATTCAAGGTTGAGTCCTAAAGCATCTGAAGTTCTGGTCACGGTCAGTCGTCCGGGATGCGGACTGAGCAGCCCGGTTATGAGAATATGACACTACCCACAATCGTGCCCACTGGGCAAAAATTCGAATTCAACATAACATCAGTTCGCTCTTGTTAATATCTGTCTGTTGCGGTCTCAGCTCGCATTGACGAGCTTTGACCCACTAGGGTCGACGAGTCTGTAGACGGCGGAGGTTATCGACGTGACTGGGTTCAGTACCGAGGCTTTCGTAGCAGCTCTGGCGATGATCGGGATCGTCATTGTGGTTTCGGCGCTTCTTTCGGGACTAATTGAAAGAAGCGGACTACCTCAAGTAGCCGTATTCCTGGCCATCGGTGCGGCCCTGGGTCCCGCGGGGCTCGGGGTCATCAACGTCACGCTTGAATCTCAGACCCTGCGCGTAGTTGCCACCCTCAGTCTGACGCTTGTCCTCTTCACTGACGCCGTCGCTCTCAACATCTCGGAAGTTAAACGTCACGCAACCCTCGCGGTGAGAGTCCTGGGCCCCGGGACGCTGCTCTCCGCTGCACTTGGTGGATTCGCCGGTTGGTGGTTACTCGGTCTCCCATTACCAGCGGCAGCAGTTCTGGGCGCCGCGCTGGCATCAACCGACCCGGTATTACTGCGCGGACTACTTCGTCGTCGCGACATCCCAACCAACGCACGTCAGGCATTGCAATTGGAGAGTGGATTGAATGACGTCGTACTGTTGCCGGTTGTCCTAGTAGCCATGGCGTTCATGGGACAACAAGCTCCGGCTGATGCAGCAGCGTGGGCGAAGCTTGGTCTTAACCTATTCATTCTTGGGCCAGGAGCTGGCGTCGCCGTGGGATTGGTGGCCGTAGCTGCATTAGATCTGATCCGCAAGCGCATTGGAGTCAGACGCGACTATGAATCGCTCTATTCGCTGGGTGTGGCGTTCTCCGCTTTTGCAGCCGCTGAGGCAGTGCATGGCAGCGGCTTTCTGGCAGCGTTCGCGGCGGGCTTAACCATCGCCGCGCTCGACGTGGAACTCTGCGACTGTTTTCTTGAGTACGGTGGTGTCACTGCCGAGATGATGCTGCTCTTTACTTTCGTACTCTTCGGCAGTTCTCTTATCTGGAGCGGTTTTACTGTAATCACCGGCGCAACTCTGCTCTTCGCCGCCTTTATCATACTGATCCGGCCACCTGTTTACCTGCTGTCACTGTATCGATCCAGAGTCGATACGCGTGGCCAGCTGCTAATTGCGTGGTTCGGTCCACGCGGACTTAGTTCACTGCTGCTGATCTCGCTTCCAGTATTCGCTGGGATACCTGGGACGGAGCGAGTGTTTGCGATCTGCTGCCTGGTAGTCCTGATTTCGGTGGTGCTGCACGGCGGCTCACCGATGCTACTGGCCCGTGCGGCTCGGCGACGGGCACGGGAGGAAGGCAGGGCCGCAGACGTTGCGCGCGACATTGGCGCACCGGCAAACGCTCCGATCGATTCCGACAAGACCCGCCCGGATGGGGCAGGGTTAATAGAAATCCAGCCGACCTTCGACGGCGAAGGCGGCGATCGTAGGGAAGCTTTCAGAGTTGACGACCGAAGTTCCGATGGCGCCAACCATGACGACGAAAATAGTTCGGAGCGAAACTCTATCGATGAAGTACTTCGCTTGCAGCAATCAGGCGAGCCTGTTGGAGTCCTCGATGTACGAACCGAGCGGAGCTTGGAAACCAGCAACTCGCAAGTGAAGGGTGCAGTTCGTTTGCCACCCGAGCATGTAGTCCAGCAAGCGAGGGAGCTAAATCTCCCAAAGGACGCGTGGCTGATCGCCTACTGTGCTTGACCAAACGAAGCGACCAGCGCCCGTGTGGCGCAGGAACTTCGAAGAGGGGGTTGGTCAAAAGCGAGGGCGCTAACCGGCGGCTGGGATTCATGGCAAGCCGCCAACTTACCGGTGGAGCCAAAAGCAGCGAGAGCAGAAGCGAGTGGTGATTATTAAAGCGGAGCGCCAACTTGAAAAAATCGTTCCGGTTTGGTTTATTCCCTGAATCGCCCACGGGGCATTCTTTAATTGCAACGCTAGCTTGCGCTGACTCTGAAGTTAAATAGGAGGTTTCTGCGTCACGGTCCCGTAGGGACCCAATGTTTATAGACCGGCGGTAGCAAAGTACCTTCAAAGCTCCGGAGGAGCGAAATATATCGTTTGCGTCACACATCGAAGGACATTTCGCTCCTCTGGAGCTGGCGCTCTACCTTCGAGGTCTATAAACATTCCATCCCTACGGGACTTGGTTGTGCCTTAACAATCTTACTCGCAACGAAACAACTAATTGCGCTTGAGTCTTGGGTGAATTTGAAAGTAGGATATCAGCAATGAGATTAAAGAGCTGGGTAAAGACATTGGGATTCTGGGGATTCCTATTCTTCCTTATCAAGGGATTGTTATGGCTAACGATTCCTGCGTTGATAGCTCTCATTGCCAACTAACTTCTGCCCAACACTAACTTCGGGATGAAAAAGCGTCGGCTGAGTACTGTTGGAGTACTTCTTATTCCGATCCTTACGGCGGCGCTGCTAACTGCTCATCAATCTGCCACTCCTTTGACTCCGCAGAATATTCAGCGACCCCGCGCGCGTGAAGCAGGAATCATAGTTGGCGTCTTACCGCCTGGTCCGCTAAACGCGATTACAGATGTTCATGGGGTGTTGGTTGGTCACACCACGATTATCCGGCAAGATAACATCCGTACCGGAGTGACCGCAATCATCCCTCATAATGGAAATCTTTTTCGCGAGAAGGTACCCGGTGCTGTCTTTGTGGGTAACGGCTTCGGCAAACTAATGGGCTCGACCCAGGTGAATGAGCTGGGCGAGAT
>JACDCK010000095.1 GCA_013817595.1 Pyrinomonadaceae bacterium
TCTGAGGATTTACGAAAACGACGCTCCGCAAACAATCAGCCTGTTTGAGCGCGAGACCGATCGTCCCCTGACCCTGGTAATTCTGGTCGATACCAGCAAGTCGCAAGAACGCACGCTTCCTGACGAAAAGAAGGCTGCCAAGGCATTCATACGCGCAGTCGTCAGGCCGGATAAGGACAAGGTGGCCGTAATTTCATTCACCGGCGTCCCCAGAGTTCAACAGCAGCTAACCGAGAATGTTTCCAGACTAAACAGAGCAATCGACAGTTTAAGAGTGCAACTTCCTGCCAACAATCCTGATTGCGAAGAAGAAAGGCCGGTGCAGGAAGATCCTCTATGCTGGACCAGTATTTGGGACTCGGTATGGGAAAGCGCCAGCGAAGTGTTGGGGCAGGGTGACGAAAACTCACGCCGAGCGATAATTCTTCTTAGTGACGGCGATGATACGAGCAGTACCATCAAGCGCCAGGATGCGATTGACGCGGCGGTAAAGAACAACGTAGCTGTTTACAGCATAGGTATCGGAGATCCGGAGCTATACAAAGTCGAGCAGGATTCCCTGCGGAAGATCTCTGATCGTACAGGCGGCCGCGCTTTTTTCCCACGCGATGAAGTTGAGCTGGGACGGGCGTTCGCCCAAATCCAGGAGGAGTTGCGCTCACAATACGTCATTGCTTACTCACCACAGAACAGATTGCGTGACGGGTCTCACAGGCGGATCAGAATGGAGATTGTGAATCTGGAACTGCGCAAGCAGAAGTTGCAGCTGATCTACCGTCAGGGCTATTACGCACCGAAACAGTGAAACCCGAGGCGCCCTCTCACCGCCACTTTGACTTTCTCGCCACACCACGCATCCACCGGCTGAAAGCAGTCTGCGAAATATGTGGATTTGCTTTATCGCGGGCGAGAATTGCGAGGTGCCGATCCAGCAGGCAAGAGTCGAGCAGCTTCTGCTAGAATGGAAGCCTCTGAAGCATTCAGATTCAAGGGAAAGCCTCCGCCGATTGATATCGCGAAAGAAGAGATTCCTAAGCTTGGCTGTCTATACAAATGCCCTCCCGTTGAGAACCGAACGGGAGGGCATCACTGTTACGTCAGCGCCTCGGGAGAGATCCCGCTACTGCTTGTCGTATACCGCAATCGTTTTGAACTTCTTGCCCTGCGGATCGGTTCCGCGCGTAGTAACGGTGCGGGTTTTGCCATCGGCCGACACGGCAATTCGTCCGGTGACAGTAACCTTTCCGCCTTTCTTGACGGTTAACGCCAAAGTGCGGGCATTAACCTGTTTGTAGGACCGCGCGTCTGAATCGGGATCGCTGGTGACGGGGTAGTCTTTCCCGTCGAACTTTCCCGTCCACTCGTTGTGCGTGGGCTTACCGTCGCGGTCGGTGCCATCCACCGTGACTTTCACGTTGTCACCTGCGACCTCGTAGACAACTGTGCTGTTCTTCGACACACCTGGGGCGAGCTTTGATTTGGCCTCATTCAGCTTCCAGGTGCCAATCTGTACGTCGCTGGCGAAGCACACTGCCGCTGCGACAAAGTACAGCGCCAGAGTCAATACGATCATTCTTGCTTTCATGTCTCCTCCTATGAGAACAAACTGTGGGATTATTTTCCGCAACATTCTAGTGCTGCGTGGCACATTCTGCAACTCGCAATCCGCCCCAAACGTCTATTCCTTTTCTAGTCGGCTGAATGTTTCGATTGTGCCCGCCGCTCTACGCTCTCTTCCGCGCTTCGGCAGATCGGGCGACCTTCGCGGATCCACCGCTTTCGGCTTCGGCAACTGTATAGTTGACGCAAACAGGCGCTCAGCACAGAGTATAATCTGGTAGTGCACTACGTATAACCTCTTGGTTTCGCGCTCTGTTTCCCTGTCCACGAGTTTCACTGCTCACCGCTCACTGTTCTTCGCCCTTTGCCCTTTGCCGTTACGCGCCAGCAGCGATGGGCATTTCATCAAACGTCTGTCCAAAGAGCTCTCTACCGGTACGGCGCTTCTGCACACCGCCCCATTGCTTGAAAAAGAACGGCACGCCTCGCGCCCGGCATTGTTGATAGATTGTCTCAACCCATTCCTGCTTCATTGGCCGCGCGCCTGGACCCGATTCCCCACCGACGATAACCCAATGAATTCCCTGGAGTGGCAGCCTATCTATCTCTCCCAGAAGTGGCTCAACTGATAGAAAACGTACGGCCGCGGGCACGCTTCTCAAAAGCTTCGACCTGTACGCGTATTCCTGGCTCTCGATGCTCACGCCCATCCAGATATTGGTGCTCCACTTTAGATCTCCGGATAACTCAACGAGCCTCTCTGCTCGCTTAGTCAGCACTTGAAACTGGTGCTGCGGGCACTGACGCATCGTCTCAAATAGTCGACGAATGAAATTCAGCGGCACCTGCTCTTGGAACAGATCGGACCTCGAATTCACGAACACGATCCTCGGGCGCTTCCACTTTTTCGGCAGATCTACCAGGTCATCATGAGTAGTGACTTGAAAGCCCTTCTGATATCGCTCCGCACCCATTGCTTTAAGACGCTTCGACAACGTTTCAGCGTAACAATGCTTGCATCCAGGACTGACCTTCACGCAGCCGGTAACCGGATTCCAGGTCATCTCAGTCCACTCAATGCTGGTCACTCTAGCCATCTTCGCCCTCCTATTTGAACTTGACGTAGACGAGCTTCTCCTCGTTGAAGGTTCCTTTTCGCCGCTTAGGATCAGTGCTTTTTACTTCTGCGACGAGGTCCTTATTGCATTCGAGGTCCCTAAGCATGCTCTTCGGATTAGTAAATGGAGTCTCATTCAGAGCAAAGTCTCTTAGCTCAGGATACCGCGCTCTCTTACCACGGAATCCGTCATATAGATTAAGGCTGTGTTGTTCGGGATTATCGAAGCGGAACAGAGAGGACTGACCGACGCTCGCATCAGAGAAGCAGTAACTACCCGACTGATCTATCTTGCGCATGGCCTCTTTCATCTTTTCCAAACCCAGTGGATGTTGACTGGCAAAGACAAGGTAGTAGTTTAGAACACTGGCCGTAGTTCGCATTTCAAATGGAAACACGTATCGAACCCTTTCTATGGCCGAGCTTGGTCTTGTACAATTGGAGCACCTTCCGGCAAAGAACTTCAAACGGATCACCGGCGTCGAACAAGGGTTTCCATTCGTCTCCCGCGAATATTTCGTTGAGATTCTTTTCATGGGCGGCGCTCTCGCCCGCCTGGAAAATGCGCGCGATCCCATCGGCGTCGAGGTTGATCAGAACCTCAGAGCATGGGCTCTTAAGAAGCTCGGCGACAACTGAGAAGGGGACGCCCGTCGCGCCGAAAGGATCGATAAAAACAAACAGTGGGTGCTGACTGCTAAAGGGTTGCGGTATATCTTTCTTGAGCGACTCAAGGCCCCTCGTGAATGTCTCGGGATAGGCATGTGTGACTATCATTGCGGGCTTGTCGAACGAACCTATCTTTTGCTCAAGATTCTTGTACCTTTCAAGATCAGGCTCGATGAATGCGCAGTGCACATCGCCGGCAATCCATCTGATTCCGGTTAGCTCGATGGCATGCTGTGCTGCCGTAAGCGCGGCTAGTGGCGAGCCGATAGGATGATTCGTGTATTCGCCTGGTCCCGCGAATCCATCGACGTACAATAGGTCTTGGTCGCGGCGCGAGCGCGACTGCCCAAAAATCTGAAACCAAGCGACGAGGTAGGATTGCAGTATCTCAATCTTTGCGATTGTATGTGGCTCGGCTTTATGGATAGAAGCAGCGCAAGATTATCTATACCGACTTTGAAGACGAGCTGTCCGAACCGCGCGAAGTGAATCTTAATGGTTCGGTGTCTGCGACCAGCTCAACCCAGTACAAGAAGAAGATGATGAGCTTTCTCATAGCGCATGAGGACCACATTGTTCTGCACAAGCTGAAACACAACGTGCCGATAACCCCGACAGACATCGAAGAGCTGAAGCGACTCTTGTTTGAAACCGGAGACGTTGGCACGCCTGAAGACTTTGAGCGAGTTTACGGTAAGCAGGAACACCTGGGGCTGTTTATTAGAAGTCTCGTTGGGCTGGATCGTGAAGCGGCCAAGAAGGCATTTAGCAATTATCTAACCGAACAGCGGTTCAATTCGACTCAGATTCAGTTCATCAATCTGATCATCGATTATCTGAGTCAAAACGGCGTCATAGAGCCTTCCAAACTATACGAACCACCCTACACCGACTTCAACACAAGTGGACTTGATGGCGTCTTCCAGGATAAGGATGCCGACCAGATCCTCGGAATCTTGAAGTCGATTCGACAAGACGCCGCTGCTTAGAGTCGCTGAAAATTTCTTGGAAGTTTTGGAAACAACGACGAGGAGACAATCTACGAAATCTCGCGACATTTCACGAAATAAAAAGTTCAAATTTAGTGCTTACTTCGTGCGGGTTCGTGGATCGACTGTTTGTCTTCCTTATGATGCCCAGTAGTCGCGACCGTTTTCATGAGGTGTTACAGCGGGATGTTGCCGTGCTTCTTCGGCGGATTGGTGTCGCGCTTGTTTTCCAGAAGCGATAACGCGCGGATTAGCTTGGGCCTGGTTTGAGCGGGTTCAATAACTTCGTCAACGAAACCTCGTTCGGCGGCGACGTAGGGATTGGCAAACTTCTCTTCAAGCTCAAGAATGCGTGCCCGTCGCGCCGCTTCCTTATCTTTAGCCTCATTGAATTCTCGCCGATAAAGCACACCCACGGCGCCCTCGGGACCCATTACGGCAATCTCTGCCGTAGGCCAGGCAAAATTCAGGTCTGTGCGAATGTGTTTTGAGGCCATCACGCAATAGGCCCCACCGTACGCTTTGCGAGTTATCACAGTCACTTTCGGAACGGTGGCTTCCGCAAACGCATATAGTAGTTTTGCGCCATGTCTGATGATCCCGCCATGCTCCTGTGAGACTCCCGGCAAAAACCCGGGTACGTCTTCAAAGGTCACCAGGGGAATGTTGAAACAGTCGCAGAAGCGTACAAACCGCGCCCCTTTGACGGAGGCGTCGATATCGAGCACGCCGGCCAAATACGCAGGTTGATTCGCAACAATCCCGACGGAGCGGCCATCCAATCGAGCAAACCCCACAAAGATGTTGGGCGCGAAGTACTGCTGCACTTCGAAAAAGTAGCCGTCATCAACGATCAGATTAATGACGTCGCGAATGTCATATGGCTGGTTTGAGGCTTCCGGAACGATCGTATTGAGTTTCGTTTCGGTTCGCTCCGGAGTGTCAGTGGAGTTTACCGCCGGTGGATCCTCAAGATTGTTTGAAGGAATGAATGAAAGCAGTTCGCGGACCATCCGCAGCGCATGCTCGTCTGAATCTGCGGCGAAATGCGCGACGCCGGAAATACGATTGTGAGTGATTGCGCCCCCAAGCTCTTCCTTGGTTACGTCTTCATGAGTGACCGTCTTGATTACGTCTGGTCCGGTAATGAACATATGGGACGTATCTTTGACCATTATGTTGAAGTCGGTAATAGCCGGGCTATACACAGCTCCGCCGGCGCAAGGCCCCATGATGCAACTTATCTGCGGAACAACTCCGCTCGCCAGCGTGTTACGCAAAAATATGTCGGCATATCCGCCGAGACTCAACACACCTTCCTGAATGCGGGCCCCTCCTGAATCATTGAGCCCAACAATCGGCGCTCCAACCTTCATTGCCAGGTCCATCACCTTACAAATCTTTTCCGCGTGAGTTTCGGAAAGTGAGCCGCCAAAAATAGTGAAGTCCTGAGCAAAGACAAACACACGACGACCATCAATCAAACCGTGGCCGGTGATAACACCATCACCCGGGTAGAGTTGCTGGTCGAGACCGAAGTCGCGCGAGCGATGCACAACGAGCTTGTCAAATTCCTCGAACGTGTCTTCGTCCAGAAGAAAGTCAACTCGTTCACGAGCAGTCATCTTACCTGCAGCATGCTGCTTCTCAACTCGCTCCGCACCGCCTCCGCTCTCGGCCTGCTGTGCCCGTTCTTTCAGCGTTTCAAGTTTGGACCTGGACTGTTTTGGCTGTTGTTTTGAAGTCATACTCAAACCGAGACTGAGTCATCATTTACCGCGAGCCCGGCGTCGGAGAAGGGAAACGCTCGAGCTTCGATCAGTTCTACCAGTCTTTCAAGTCCCTGCCTGGCCTTTGTTTGAACGTCTTCGGAATACCCGAAGCGCGCCGCGTTTAGCTCAAAATCGTCGAAATCAACTACCCGGTACGAAAGGTCCGGCTCGACCAAAATGTCTAAGTCCAGATCCACGTAGCTGAGAACCTGGCCATCGAACGCCGGCGGGACGTTAACATTACAGTAGTAGCTTCTCAACTCCCCGTTTGGCTCAGCGAAGCGAAAAATGTTGTACCAGCGGTCCAGCCAATAGTATTCAATGCTCTTCGTTCCAGGGGCAATGGTGCCCAGCAGGTCGTGTCTAATTTCCTTGTCGAACATCGCATCGAGAACAAGCAATGTTCCTTCTTGTCGTAGCACCTTCGCATTCCAGCTGCGATGTTCCGAGCCGTCGTATTTGTGAACCCGAACCGTGATCATCACGTCCAGGTCAATTGATTTTGTTTCGAAGTACACCGATCCCCTCAATCTCTATTTCGACGACATCGCCGTGCTTCATCGGGGAGACGCCTGCGGGAGTACCGGTGGCAATCAGATCTCCGGGATAGAGCGTCATGATTTCGGCGATATACCTGATTAAGAAGGGAACTGAAAAAGCCATTGTCGATGTGCGTGCCCGTTGCTTTATGTCGCCGTTGAGGCGCGTGGTAACTTCCGCATCCAGAGGGTTGATGTCGCGGACGATTAGCGGCCCGACCGGACAAAAAGTATCGAACGATTTCGCCCTAGTAAACTGTATGTCCTTGCGCTGCAGATCGCGGGCAGTTACATCGTTGACGCACGTGTATCCCAGGACATAGCTCAAGGGGTCTTCGTCGGCAGAGATGTGACGCGCACGGCGACCGATAACGACTCCCAACTCTCCTTCGTGTTCAACCCTCTCGGACTCCCAGGGGAGTTCGATCGTATCTCCATCACCGATTACCGAGGAAGGCGCCTTCAAGAACAGCAAAGGTTCCTCGGGCATCTTATTTCCGAGTTCGGCCGCGTGCTCACGATAGTTGCGCCCAACGCAAACGATCTTCGAAGGCGTAACAGGGGCAACCAGCGTCACTTCTTTCAGAGAAACAGTATGGCTGCTTTGCGATGTCGGAAGAGCATCCAGCGAAACTCCTGCTTCGAATACGTGCACGGTGCTACCTTCAAGGGCCCCAAATCGGGGTTGCTCAAACGAGGCATGTGTAGCTCGACACAACTTCATTTCGACTTAAGGCACACTCTCCGAAACAACGTCGGATGGAGGACTGACATTGCCGGCCTGATCGATTGCTTTAATGTAGTAGTAGTAGCGCATTCCTGATTCAACGTTCTCATCCAGGAAGGTCGTCTTTGTCAGCGGGGCGGGTGTCACCTTCGTCCAGCGCTCTTTCGGCAGATCCGGATCAGTGGAGCGATGAATTTCATAGCCCGCCACATCGGGTTCGGGATTTGCAGGGAAGAAGATTGATAACCTGCCGGGGGCGGCGGCAATGGTGATTGAAGCGGGTGCGGACGGTGCAAAGATGTCTCGCGGGGAAATGGAAAGTGAATTGGAGTTGAGACTCTCAACCTGCGCTCCGTCCGTTCCCAGGGACACGGAACGGGTTACATACCGATAGCTCGTACCAAACCGAAAATTCCGGTCGACGTACTGGGTGACTGATACTAGGGAATTATTGATAGGGTTTTGATTGACCTCGCTCTGAGATTCGTCGAGTCGATAGACGTTGTAGCCCAGCAAATTTACGGGAGTTGAGCCGTCAGTGTTCGAGTCAGGAGGTTGCCAGGTTATGGCGATCGCATCCTCGCCAACTTCCTGACCCGTAGAAATCAGGGTCGGAGGTTTAGCTACCCTCGCGGAGGGTTCGATCAGGAGAAAGTTTGAGAAGGCTGCCCGCTGTTCCGAGGCGTTAACATAACGAATCGCGTACCGTAAGCGGGTAGGTTCGCCTGCGAGCTCGAGGGTATCAGTGTACGTCAAGGTGTCAGTTGCGTACTTGATCTGGTCGTAAGTTACAGATCCAATGAGCGTCGACCGCGCCTTAAACTCTTCTTCCGTTAGGGGCAGAGGGGCGGTCGGTTTTTCCGCCAGCCGGTAGACATCAATACGTCGGATGCTCTGCACGCTTTCATCCGGAGCGTTGCGCAGAGGCGCTGGCCAACTCAAAATCACACCGTTGCCTCTTTGCGCTCCCGAGAGAAGCTCCGTACGCTGCTGAACGCGTTCGACAGGCGGGAGCGGCGGCCTTCGCTTGCCACAACCAACCATGGCGAATACGAACAGAAGCGCTATACACAACGCCTGCTGGCTATTCATGAGTGGGGAAAGCAAAATCCGAGAGGTAGACGGCAAAAATTCTGTCACAGAATGTAACGGCTAAGGTCTTGATCCTTGACGGTCTCTAACAACATGCCGTCGACGTAGGCGGCGTTGATTCGCTGGTTCTTAGGCTCCAGGTCAGGTCCTTCGAAGCTGATCTCTTCTAGCAGCTTCTCCATGATGGTTTGCAATCTGCGGGCACCAATGTTTTCAGTCTGCTCATTAACGCGCGCGGCAAAATTAGCAATTGCGTCGATGGCGTCATCGGTAAATTCAATTGCCACGCCCTCAGTTTCCATCATCGCCTGATACTGCTTGATCAGGGCGTTTTTGGGTTCAGTCAAGATCCGTTTGAAATCGTCAACGGTTAAAGAGTCTAGTTCAACGCGGATCGGGAATCGCCCCTGAAGCTCCGGGATGAGATCGGAAGGCTTCGCGACATGAAAGGCACCCGCCGCAACAAACAGGATGTGATCAGTCCTGACCATCCCATAGCGCGTGTTGACGGTGGTGCCTTCCACGATTGGCAAAATGTCTCGCTGTACGCCCTCACGTGAGACGTCAGGTCCGTGTCCGGACTCTCGGCCGGCAATCTTGTCAATCTCATCAAGGAAAATCATGCCGGAGGATTCGACACGTTCAATGGCCGCCCGTGCCACCTGGTCCATATCGATCAGCCGCTCTTCCTCCTCCTGCATGAGATACTCCATTGCTTCGTCAACCCGCATCTTGCGTCGCTTCGATCGCCCCTGGAACATGTTGCCCAACATGTCCTTCATGTTGATGCCCATCTCTTCAATGCCTTGCGGTCCGGCGAGCTCGATAACCGGAAAGTTCTTTTCCCGCACCTCGATCTCGACCAGACGATTATCGAGCTTTCCACTCCGCAGCTGGGTGCGAAACTTATCGCGTGAGCGTTGGAACTGTTCGTCGCCCGTGGTGCTCTCAGCTCCCAAAGTGGGCTCATCTGTCGTTGGAGAATCAAAATCATAGAGACTTGTGGAGGAACGCGGCGGCGGCAGCAAAATGTCGAGGATTCGCTCCTCAACATTCAACTCGGCCTTTTCGGCAACCTCCTCTATCTTCTCCTGACGAGTCATGTCAACCGCGATCTCGGTGAGGTCGCGGATCATGCTTTCCACGTCGCGCCCAACGTACCCGACTTCAGTAAACTTCGACGCCTCTACTTTTAGAAAAGGGGAGTCGGACATGCGCGCCAGTCGCCGCGCGATTTCCGTTTTGCCAACGCCAGTTGATCCGATCATGATGATGTTTTTAGGCATCACATCAACGGCCATCTCCGGTGGGAGCTTCTGACGTCGTATT
>JACDCK010000310.1 GCA_013817595.1 Pyrinomonadaceae bacterium
CAATCAATCCGCACATCGTCGGCACGTACAATCCTATTGAATGAATCAGCATCATTTTCCTCCGCGTAAGCCGTAATGCCAGAAATGGAAAGACCGGTAGCCATTCTGTCGCGCATCGGGCGGCAACTGGCGTCGTGAAGATGTCCCGAGCTCCCAACCGAGCATTGCGCCGACGGTGTATAAAGAAATCACACCGACGCCTAATACGGTATAGAGTTTTTTGAACACGTCCTTCTCCTCAATTCACCTCACAACGAGACACTGATTCTAAAACGTATCGGACGACGAAAGCGGGCACGCCGGCGATCTAGCTAATCATCGTCCGAATCGTCGCCACCGCCAAACATGCTTTCTGACCATCGCCTGCGCTCAAAGCTGATGTGATAGATCAGCATGATTGCCGGAACGATTGACAAGGCAATCAACGCGAACAGGAAATTGAAACCATACGCGACATTCTGCTCGATCTTCACGGTTAAGAAAGCCGGTTGCTGCCATTTCTCCCACTGGCCCTCGAGGCGAAGAATGTATCGCCCTGCTGGCAATGCCGAAGTGTAAGCAGAGTCTGTCCGTCCGCCCTCGCTCCACGACTCGCCGCCGTCGACGCCGTAGTAATAGGAGATGTCTATCGGAAATGACTGAACCAAACCCGTTTCGTCGTTAATCAGGTCGCCTTCCAGAGAAACCCAGCTATTATCGACCTGAGATTCGGCCGTAATTCTGATGTTGCTTCGGCCCGCGAACTCGAAGGGCTCGCTAAAGAACACGTGAGTCCCATCGGGATTCGGAAGCGGTGAGAGGGTAATACTTTGCGAGAACACTTCCCGCTTCGAGCCCGAAGCGATGAACACCGCCAATCCGGCGAAGATCGCCACGCCTAAAAACATGAGCCAGTATTTATAAATCCACTTATGCGGGTAGGGTTGATTCGGGGCAACCGTCGACGGGCGAGGAAGGCCGCCGACGGCGAACGTCCTTTCGACCTCCGCGACGGGCATGTAGGTTCCGAGCGACCAATTAATCTCTCCCGTGGTAAGTTTCTTCTTCTTATTCGGTGCTTGCTGATCGTCTGAGACCGGCACGAATGAAACTTCTTTGGACAGCATCTCGGGCGGATGAACGTAATCTAAACCGCGCACGAGTTCGCCGGCCTCAACCTTCCAGTAAAACTCACCCAGGACGGATTCGACGATCGCCTGAGCGTCCTGAAAAATCTTGAAGTTCTTACTGCGGAAGCTCGCAGTCTTCGCTGATTCGAATACGTCTCCAGGAGCGACAGCTTGAACATAGTTCCAGTGATTGTCGCTGTGCACGAGCCAGCGAAAACCTATTTGCGGATTGTAGAGAAGATACTCGCTCCAAAAGTACTGAATGCCCTCGATCATCACGCTGCGCTGCATAGCGCCGATTACGGTCATCTTTCCTTCGGGGAACTGGCCACTTGAGCCGATTGGAATGATCGGGTCGAAGGAGGGCTTCTTGAGCGCTTTCAGAAAACTAAGTTGCCCCCGATTAACGTCCAGCAGGGAGTTACAGTTTGGACACGTCACTCGCTCCGTCTTGTCCGGCGCGCGCAGCTCAAGCGGGCCAGCGCATTTCGGACAATTCAGCTGGGCTGCTCCTACCTGGCGCTGCTCCCGTTCAGGCGCGCGGGTCGTGGTAATTCCGAGATCGGCCAGAGTGACTTGATTACCCAGAAAGATAAGGGGCGGCGATTCGTTGTAATCAAGCGTTCCAAAAACACCGTTGGGGCCTGAGAGGTCTGCGTAGTAATACGTCTCGCCGGGGGTCAGCAGGTAGGGAATCTCGCCCTTTGCACCACGAGCAGTTGCTCTGCCTGTTTCCGCGACCATCAACGTGGCCTGCTGGGGAAGCCCTTGAACGGTCTGGCCAAGCTGCAGGTGGTCGAACGAAGGAAGCTGAACCCCTTCCGTAGCCGGATACTGGAAAGTGAGATAAAAACGGCCCTGAGCTTCGGCGAGCCAACCGAGCCATCCATTTGAAAACGTAGCGTACCACTCGTCCCACTGCCCGCCCATCTCGTGATCGAGTTGGGCACGACCCGTCAGCTCAAACGAAACTCCCCGCCAGGTGCCGCGCAGGCCAATGTCGAGTGGCGATCCAGTCTCTACAAGTTCGGCGACCTTGCCCAGATCTTTGAGTTCGCGATCAGTTCGAGCGACCGCCGAGCGACAGTAGCCGCAGATGACGACGACCGACTGACCGCTCTTAAATTCGACGGGCCCGCCGCAAGCTGGACACTGCGCCTGGAGAACGCTCATCTAGCTCTCCCGCACCCCCACCCCAAGCGGGCTGTCCGCTTGGGGAGCCCTGGCGCTGAACGAGCCGATGTGGAATCGGAGTAGCATACGGTTATTTACTCGCACTGCGGCCGACCAACTCCTCCCTTGCCGGCTCATCTTCCTGGATCAATCGGTCTAGAACCCGAACTGTCACGGCCGTAGCACCGAGCAGCTCCTTCAGCATTGTTTCCCACGACCAGGATTCACGATTGCGACAGCAATAAAGGTTAAACGTAGCAGCGCGGAATTCCGGATAGGTGTGACAGGCAAGATGCGATTCGGACAGCAGCGCGAGACCACTGACGCCGTCTGGCAGCGAAAATTGGTGCCAGACCACTTCTCCCCGCACGTGAAGATCCAGATCGCTGATCACTCGATCAAACACGGCGCGCATTCTTCCGAGGTCGGTCAGTATCGCCGGATTACAGCCGACTGCGTCAATAACCCATTCTGTGCCAAGAATCATATTGAGTATAGGCAACGGTCCGCGTGCACGTGCAGAGAGCTCAGTCTTGATATCTGATGCCGAAACTGAATTCGCTCCGGAAGCAATTGCGCGAGAGAATATGTCAGCGGAACTACAAATTCAATATGGGAAGTACGCTGAAAGCGTTGGCTAGTTCCAGCCCAGGGTTGGAGC
>JACDCK010000096.1 GCA_013817595.1 Pyrinomonadaceae bacterium
TCCAGAAGGGCGATGTTTCAATAGCCCACGGAGAGCAGACGTGGTGAGTTAAGGCGACTTGCGGCCACGTAAAATAATCCGCTAAACAGCTCGGCGAGTCTTTCCCGTAAGACTAATCGAAAAGGGTTGAGGAAAGCCCCGCGTTGTTTAGCGCGGGGCTTTCCTATTGGTAAATGGTAAATGGTGAATAGTAAATGGAAAGCGCGACCAAGCGGAGCGCATCCAAGCTATTCGTCTTCGAGTCCCGAGTTCTTACCATTTACCATTTACGATTTACTATTTACCAGCTATGAGTTTTCTCGACACATTAAAAGAACGCATCGTGGTCTTCGATGGCGCGATGGGGACTAGTCTGCAAGTTCAGAATCTCACCCTGGACGACTTCGGGGGGCTGCGCTTCGAAGGCTGTAATGAAAATCTGCTGGTGACGCGGCCCGCCGCAGTCGAGAAGGTTCATTCTGCATTTCTCGAAGTTGGTTGTGACATCATCGAGACCAATTCATTCAACGGCACGCCGGTGGATTTTGCCGAGTATGACATAGGCGAAAAAGCATATGAAATGAACGTTCTCGCGGCCCGGCTCGCGAAACGTATCGCCGGCGATTATTCAACCATAGCCCAACCACGCTGGGTGGCCGGCTCAATGGGACCGGGACGCAAACTTCCTACCCTGGGCCATATAACATTTCTCGACCTCAAGGCTGCCTATAGTGAGCAGGTGCGGGGATTGATAGATGGTGGCGTGGATCTGCTGATAGTCGAAACTTGTCAGGACTTACTTCAAACCAAAGCCGCATTGTCGGCAATCTTTGAGCACTTCGAGAGTACGCGCGCGCGTGTTCCAGTTATTGCCCAGGTAACAATCGAAATTTTTGGGACCATGCTCAATGGCACGGAAATTGGTGCCGCGTTAACGGCGCTCGCGCCATTTCCAATTGACGTGATTGGCATGAATTGCGGTACTGGTCCACGTCATATGAGCGAGAGCATCCGCTACCTTTGCGAGAACGCGCCGCTGCCGGTGTCAGTCCTGCCGAACGCCGGGCTGCCTTCAGTTGTGGATGGCAAGATGCACTACGACGAGACACCCGAGACATTCACCGCGCAGCTCATTCATTTCGCCGGCGACTTTGGTGTCAACGTCGTAGGCGGCTGCTGTGGCACCACGCCTGCGCACTTGAAGTTGGTGGTCGAAGCTATGCAGCGCATTACTCCGAAAGCGCGCAAGACGGCGCTCGCGCCTGCCGCTTCCTCCATCTACTTTCAACAGCCTTACATCCAAGACGCGTCGTTCCTGATTGTAGGCGAGCGCGTCAATGCCAGTGGTTCAAAGAAGATGCGCGATCTTCTAAATGCCGAAGACTGGGACGGTCTGGTTTCGTTGGCTAAAGACCAGGAGCGTGAAGGTGCGCACGTGTTGGACGTCAACGTGGATTTCGTAGGCCGCGACGGGGAAGCCGATATGCACGAGCTGGCATCGCGGTTGGTCACCAACATCAAGCTGCCTTTGATGTTCGACTCCACAGAATGGCAGAAGATGGAAGCTGGGCTCCAGCACGCCGGCGGTAAGAGCATCCTAAATTCCACAAACTACGAAGACGGCGTATCCCGATTCGCAAAAGTCATTGACCTTGCGAAACGTTACGGGACCAGCGTGGTTATCGGAACGATTGATGAAGAGGGGATGGCCCGCTCAGCTGAGGGAAAGTTCAAGATTGCCAAACGCGCGTATGAGCAAGCCACGGAAGAGTTGGACCTGCCGGCGTCGGACATTTTCTTTGACGCCCTGGCCCTTCCCATCTCCACAGGAATTGAAGAGGATCGCCGCAATGCGCTCGAGACGATCGAGGGAATTCGCCGGATCAAACAAGAACTGCCGGGTTGTTTCACTATTCTCGGTGTTTCCAACATTTCGTTCGGGCTCAATCCCGCCTCGCGTGTGGTGCTGAATTCCGTTTTCCTGCACGACGCCATCGAGGCCGGGTTGGACGCGGCTATAGTCAACGCCAGCAAGATTGAGCCGTTGAATCGCATCGGAGAGCAGGAACTTAAAGTTGCGCGCCAGCTGATCTACGACCAACGTCAGTTTGAAGGAGATGTTTGCACTTACGACCCGCTGACGAAATTCACGACGCTGTTTGAAGGCGTCAAAGCCAAGAGCGCTAAGAAGGCCAACAAGGGTCACACGGTCGAAGAGCGGTTGAAAAACCACATCATCGATGGCGAGAAAATCGGACTTGAAGCTGAGTTGCAAACCGCGCTCGACAAGCATCCCGCACTAGACATCATCAACAATATCCTGCTTGAGGGCATGAAGGTGGTCGGCGATCTCTTCGGCAGTGGACAGATGCAGTTGCCGTTCGTTTTGCAATCAGCGGAAGCGATGAAAGCTGCGGTGCGCTTTCTCGAGCCCTTCATGGAAAAGAAAGGCGGAGCAACGGCAAAGGGAACCATGGTGCTTGCGACCGTCAAAGGCGACGTTCATGACATTGGCAAGAACCTGGTCGACATCATCCTGACCAACAACGGCTACAAGGTGATAAACCTTGGCATCAAGCAAACAATTGAGAATATCCTGCAGTCGTACGAAGAGCACCAGGCTGACGCGATCGGGATGAGCGGACTGCTCGTAAAATCAACGCTGATAATGAAGTTGAACCTCGAGCTGATGAACGAGCGCGGCATTACAGTGCCGGTCGTGCTCGGCGGTGCGGCGTTGACGCGGCGTTATGTTGATGACGATCTAAAATCACTCTATAAGGGCCAACTCTTCTATGCGCGTGACGCCTTCGCCGGCCTGCATACGATGGACAAGCTAGCGAGCGGAAACCGCCAGCTGGCAGGAGCCAGGGCTGGGGAGATAGGGAGACGGGGAGAAGCGGAGACGGGGAGAAGTGGAGACCGGCAGAGCGGGGACGCCGTTGAGGATGTTGAAGATCTGATGGGTGAGGAAGCGAAGCTGGGTATTCGCAAACCCCTGAAGCCGCGTGGCTCGACAAAGACTGCGGGAGACAGTACGCACACCACCCGGTCAGCCGTGAGTACGGATGCCGAGGTACCCAAAGCGCCTTTTTACGGTTTCCGAGTGGTGGAAGACATTCCTCTCGATCAAGTGTTTGCTTTCGTAAATGAAACCGCCCTCTTCAAGGGGCAATGGCAGTTCAAGCAGGGCCGAAAACCCCTGAATGAATATCAGAGCTTTGTGCGGGAAACCGTGCGACCCATTTACGAAGAACTAAAAGAGCACAGCAAGCGTGAATGTCTTCTCGTCCCGCGGGTTGTCTACGGCTACTTCCCCTGCCAGTCGTCGGGAAATGATCTGATTATTTACCATGAGGACGAGAAAACCGAACGGTTGCGTTTTACTTTTCCACGTCAACCCGCAGGCAAGCATCTATGCCTTACGGACTTCTTTGCCGCGAAAGATTCAGGCCGGATGGATGTTGTGGGCTTCCATCTGGTCACGGTTGGCCGCCGGGCCAGCGAGTACGCTCAAGAGCTGTTCAAGTCTGACAACTACGCTGACTATCTCTATTTTCACGGTCTCAGTGTCGAAAGCGCCGAAGCGCTCGCCGAGTTATGGCACAAACGAATTCGTGAAGAGCTCGGCATTGCCGACGCAGACGCGCCGGAAGTTACCAAGCTATTTCATCAGGCGTATCAAGGCTCGCGCTTTAGCTTCGGTTATCCGGCGTGTCCGAATCTGGAAGATCAGGTCAAACTGTTCGAGTTGCTCGACCCCTCGCGTATCGATGTTGAGTTGACCGAAGAGTTTCAGCTCGACCCCGAGCAGTCAACCTCCGCAATCATTGTCCATCATCCGGAAGCAAAGTACTTTTCGATAGACTAAGCAGTCCAACGTCCAATGTCCAAAGTCCAGAGTCCCGAACCGAAGGTCACCGCGACGGACCACGCGGACCGGGGCAAGACAGACGTTGGACCCTGGACTTTGGACATGGGACAAGCCGTTGAGCCTACGCTTGACGAACTTGCCGTTCTGAGTTGGTTCGAGCGCTTTGCTTTTCGAGTGGTGAAGAGAATGAACCAGGGCCGCTGGAAGCGTTTTTGGACCTGGTGCCAGAGAGTCTTTGGCGCAGGTTGGATTCACTTTTCAACCTACAATCTCATGCAGGTCTATGGGCTAGATCACATTCAAGCCGCTTCACGCGAACGGCCCATCCTGCTGGTAGCTAACCATCGTTCGTTCTTCGACATGTACACGGTATCAACCGTGCTCTTTCTTCACACAAGTTGGCGTAAGCAACTCTTCTTCCCGGTGCGTGGCCGGTTCTTTTATCAATCGCCTCTGGGCCTCTTTGTGAACCTGGTCATGGGATGGTGGTCCATGTACCCGCCGTTTTTCGTTTCCGGAGAAAAGCCGATTCGGGAGAAGCGCGCCTTTGACAAGTATTCATTTCGGCTGCTGACCGAAATCTGCAGAAACGGGCCAGGAAATGTTGTCGGTTTTCACCCAGAGGGCACGCGCAACAGGCGTGCGGATCCGTATTCGTTTTTGCCGGCGCAGCCGGGGGTAGGAAAACTCATTAAAGACGCTTCGCCACAAGTGATCCCAGTCTTCGTTGCCGGCCTCAGCAATGATCTGCCACGACAGGTGCTGGGGAACTGGACCGGAGGCCCCAAGATTCGGATCCACTTCGGTGCGGAGATCGACTTTACGGATTACGTGTCTAAGAAAGATCACATGCGCATCTACAAGGAGATTGCGGAAGTTGTGATGAGCAGGATTGCCGAGCTAGGTATGCAAGACAGAGAAATGCTAGGAGGACAGGCTGATGGCGAAGACGCGGCAGTAAAGTGATCTAATGACCTGAAACTTCTTCATTTGCAACCACTCATTGAGTGAGAAACTCTTTATCTTCGAATAAATGCCCCCGCCCCTTGTAATCGTCAATCCTGAATCAGCAGGTGGTGCCACACGCGACGCCTGGCCGGGGATTGCCAGTGATTTAAGCTCACATTTTGGCGCCTTTAGTTGCGCGTTCACAGGAAAAGCGGGCGAGGGAAATGAGCTGGCCGCCGAGGCTGCACGCAAAGACACAAAACTGATCATTGCCTGCGGCGGCGATGGCACCATCTCGGAGGTGGCCAACGGAATTCTCGCCTCGGGCAAGGATGCGGAACTTGGAATCGTACCCAGCGGCACTGGTGGCGATTTTCGCAAGACGATTGGGATACCCGCGCGCTCACGCGACGCCGCCCGTATCCTGCGCGACGGGGTCACTCGAAAGATTGATGTCGGTCGGGTGACCTTTACCACAATGGACGGTGAGCATGACACGCGCTACTTTCTGGGCGTGGCATCGTTTGGGATGAGCGCCGACGTGATCGAGCGCGTGAAAAAGGGCAATACGGAGTGGCTTCCGGCAAAAGCCTCCAACTGGCTCAGCGGTCGGCTCTCTTTTGGCGTTTCGATGCTGCAAACAGCCATGCAGTCTCCAGCAACCAGAGTAGTCGTCCAGCTCGATGACGCGCACGAAAAACATCTGACAGTTGCGAATCTCTGCATCGCAAACGCGCGCTATTTTGGCGGCGGTATGAAGATCGCGCCCGAAGCAAAGTTGACGGACGGTAAATTTGATGTGATCACCATCGGTGATCTGGGCGCCTTGAAAATATTGACCAATGCTCCGCGCCTCTACCTCGGCGCGCACATGGGGATGCAGGAGGTTGGACACGCATTAGCCACGAAGATTGTCGCGCGCCCCGCAGTCGAAGACGCCGAGGTCTCTCTTGAAGTAGACGGCGAACTTCCCGGTCGCTTGCCGGCAACGTTTCAAATTGTTCCGCTGGCACTCCGTATGCGTTGTCCAGCGTGAACTTCTAGTGCTCGCCAGCGGCGGCGGCTTAGAGTTCGAGCGAGCACGCCAGGCACTAGAGTATCGAGGTATCCAATGCTTTCTGGAGCTGTCGTTCGTCCGCCGAGTGTGAATTTTGCCAACGGTCTAACCTCGGTTGAACTGGGTATGCCGGTCTATGGGCGCGCGCTTGAACAGCACGAAGCGTATTGTGCGGCGCTCACGCAGTGTGGCCTGAAGCTGACCCGTTTAGAAGCTGAGGAAAGGTACCCCGATTCAACCTTCGTCGAAGATACTGCGGTCGTAACTGAGCGTTGCGCGATCCTGACGCGTCCCGGCACGCCCAGCAGGGTCGGAGAAGTGGCAGGCGTGAAAGCAGTACTCGCGGAGTTCTATTCAGAGTTGGCTTCGCTTTGTGAGCCTGGCAGACTCGACGGTGGAGATATCTGTGAGGCGGAGAATCATTTCTTCATCGGCATCTCCGGGCGCACGAATGCAGCGGGCGCGCAGCAGTTAGCTGAGTTACTGGCATCTTTTAACTACACTTCGAGTTTCGTAGACATCCGCGAAGTGGACGGTATTCTGCATCTGAAGAGCGGGGTTGCATACCTGGGTGATAAGCGAATGGTAGTGATCGAGGCGCTGCGGAACCGCGAGGAGTTTCGAGGCTACGAACTCGTGCGCGTGCAAGCCGGCGAGGAGTATGCCGCCAACTGCGTCATGGTTAATGACCACGTGTTAGTGGCAGCGGGTTATCCGGCACTTGAAAAGACGTTGCGAGAGTTAGGTTATCAAACGATCGCGCTCGAGATGACGGAGTTTCAGAAGATGGATGGGGGATTGAGCTGTCTATCATTGCGCTTTTAGGTCGCTCATAACGCAACTTCAAAGACTGATGCAAGCGAGCGTTAAGATGCAAGCGCGCGTTAAAATAGATCCGCCCAACACTCCCCGCAGTTCAGGCGAACTCGCGGACGCGAACGCTGTTGCCGAAGAGACTGAATCCCGTCTGCGCCGACCGCTTGCGTCTTTCGCTGCAGGTGCAGCATGGGGGGTTGAAGCCGTGGCGCTTTCTCGCCTACGGCTGCCCGCCGACGCTTGCCTGCGGATCAGTTTTGACTGAACTGATTGAAGAGAAAACTATTGCAGAGGTTAGCTCCTGACGCGCAAAGATATTCTGAACGCTGTGGGCGGACTTCCCTGCAGGCGCCGCTGCCGGGGAACACGAGGCACTGACGGTATGCCGGGGAAAACTTCTACGGCGCGGCGAATTTGCGCCTGGTTTTCCTTTGCCTAGGTACAGGATCCGGATGGTTATGAAAATGAAATCTGGTACAAGTAGATCTTCAGCGTTCCATCTAGAAGCAGGCGACTGACAACGCTCAAAGAAAAGGAGGAGCGATTGGCCACCGGCAAGCATGTGCACGAAGAGATCTCTAAGATAAATTCGAGGCAGATTTCATAACTGAGTTTACCTTCTCACCAAATCCACAGGGGACCATGTTGCGAGTTGTGCAGAATGGATTCCCCAAAGCTCGCGAAGCCGCGGATTTTTATGCAGCCTGTGAAATGGGTTTGCGAGAAACCCTCCGCGGGATACGCGTCTATCTCGACAGCTACGAAGACGAAAAGCTCGTAAATTGAGTCTTAGCCCGCATTAGTTGCACTTATCCTTGATGTTATGCTTGAAATCCCTTCCTAATTAAAGTAGTGTGTCCAACTTTGAGCAGTAGTTAATTCACTAAACCGCACCGTCAGAAGTTCTGGTAGTCTTACAACCTAAGGTACAGTTCAATATTGAAGCACAGCGAGTCGACCGTCGCGGCTCTTAGTTCTTAAATTAGTTGGGAGAATGTTGATGAAATCTGTTAGCTCTCAGGTCACTCAGAACAGAAACGGAAATGGCAATGGCAATGGAAACGGTCATCGCAAGCCAAAGAGTAAAGATATCGTCTCTGACGTAGCCCAATCAGAGCCCAAGGATGGGGGCAAGCTCATCGTCCTCACGGCGCCACTCACGGAAGCAATTGACCACGCCGGATATTTCATTCAAATGGCCATGGCCTCTTTGCCCATCTGGATGGAGGGCGTGATTAATAAGAAGTATCCAAAATGGCGTGACCTCGAGAAGAACGAAGACAGCTCAGCGCGCTACATGCCAGCGGGCGTCCGATTGGTCGAAACATCTCTGCTGCGTGAATATAAACAGGACGATATCGTTGCCTGTTTCCCTGAGGATCTTCATAAGTTTGTAGGGCCGCGCACGCGCGTGGTAGCTGTGTCAACGCACAATCCTCTGGGCGTAACCTTTGCTGCGGGTGTTTATACTTCCATCTTCGGCTCGTCGCGTATGCCGATCAATTCTCACTACTCTCGGGAGTTGTTCGCCAGTATTAAAGCGAGCATTACAGGGACAACTTCAAAGTCATTGTGGGCGGCTCAGGCGGTTGGCAGATAACGCAGACAAACACCTTCGACGAACTTGGCGTCGACTGCGTGGTCGAAGGACGCAGTGAGTCAGTTGACACGTTGGAGCTATTCCGCAAGGCAATTCGCGGCGAGGAGTTACCACGACAGATTGATGTCAAACATCCACTGGATCGCGAAGGCATTCTGTTTCCCGATTCACGCACCACTTTTGGCGTAGTCGAGATGACCACCGGCTGTGGCCGCCGCTGCAAGTTTTGCGTCCCTGACTTGAATCCACAGATCGATCTTCCCAAACATAAGATTATGGGCGCGGTGCGCGCCAACGTTCGTGACGGGAACAAACAGATATCTCTGGCCACCGAGGACATGTTTATCTGGGGCCAGGTGCATACGGATACACCGTTCTACTTCCCCAATCGCGAAGCCCTGGTTGATCTCTACTCAGACATTGTAAATACGCGGGGTGTCGAGCAACACGTCCTGAGTCACAGCACCATCGCGCCTGCGGTGGTGGATCCCACGCTGATCAAGCAGCTCTCCGAGTTGCTGTTGCCGAAGAGCCCCATTCACTTCCCGTATTTGAGCAGCCATCCGGAGAAAAAAGCTCTGGCGCCGCTCATCGGACTCGAAACGGGCTCAGTGCGAATGGCGAAGCAGATCATGCCGAGCAAAGGTGTGCCGTTCCATATCGACGACTGGCCGAGCGTCGCACTCGAGGGCTTGCGCGTGCTGAACGAGAACAACTGGTTTCCCGCAATGACGCTGATTGTCGGCAATCCGGGCGAGACTGATGAAGACGTGATGGCCACGATCGATCTCATTTACGAGATGGAGCGCCGAGGTTTGTTTGCGTTTCTCATCCCATCAATCTTCACTCCGTTGCACGACACTCGAATGGAAAAAGCCAAGGGAGTGACACAGACAAAACAGCTCACGCCGCTACAGTGGCAGTTGATGATGAAGTGTTGGAAGATGAACCTGCGTCCGGGCCAGTACAGTTGGTGGGGACCCACAGCCTGGCGGGTAGGTTCGATAGGGATGTGGCTATACAAGCTGCGACGTCTCAACGGACCAAACTTCACCTGGCCGCTTTGGATGTTCTCCGGCGCCATCTCTGAAAAGAACCTGTATCGGATGGGCAAGATATATATGGGTAAGCCGCTGAAGGTGAAGACCCGCAAAGAACTGATTGCTACTTTGCGAGCCAGCGACTGGCAGTTCCTGCGTGGGGACAACGGCGACCTGCCCGAGGGCTACACGCCTCCATCAGAGCCGGGCCAAATTTTTCTCCCAGAGGTTCAGGAACCATTGGCACAGCACGCCTGAGTTTTTTGAAACAATTGTGAATTGGACGCCCGCGCATGGAGAACTCGTTCATGCGCCGGCAATTCATGTTTGAGTGTTAATATGAGCCCATACGAA
>JACDCK010000311.1 GCA_013817595.1 Pyrinomonadaceae bacterium
ATATAAAAAATCACAATACATCTTACTCAGTTTTTATCCAATACTATACTTCTTAAACCAATAAGTATTTTTTAAGATACTGATAGAAGAAAGTAATGAAAGAAAGCAAACCCTTTACGCGTGAAACTGTGAATTTGCAATGCAAATATCATAATAACGTAATACTGTGTTTTTTGTAAATCATACGTTATAGCATATGGTTGGTATAACCTTTTTTTTGCTGTGTAGCGGTGCAGTAACTTGTTCCACCACAATTCTGGTTTTTTCTTTCTTTCTGTCGGTTATGTTTTTTGTTTTTGTCAACAGGTGCGTTGGGCTATTGGTGATGGCAGGCTGAACATCTCGCCCAAAGGCTTGATGATTACACCTCCATTCCATCAACGCCATCTTCTATGGCCGCCCTTCTCCTTACGGAAGGTTGTCTTGTCTCGGGAAAGGCTTCCTCCTTAGATGCTTTCAGGAGTTATCCTAAACAGCTTAGCTGCTCAGCTTGCCCTGTCGGACAACTGATAAACCAGAGGCTGCGCTGCCCTGTTCCTCTCGTACTAGGGGCAACTTCCCCTCAGACAACCACGCCCCTGTCAGGCAGAGACCGACCTGTCTCACGACGGTCTAAACCCAGCTCACGTTCCCCTTTAATGGGCGAGCAGCCCCACCCTTGGCTCCTGCTGCAGAACCAGGATGGGAAGAGCCGACATCGAGGTACCAAACCGCGGGGTCGATGGGAGCTCTCGCCCGCGACGAGCCTGTTATCCCTAGGGTAACTTTTCTGTCACCACCAGCCCCCAATAGTGAGGACATGATGGATCGCTAAGCCCGGCTTTCGCCTCTGAATCCCGTATCATTGGGAATCCAGTCAGACTGGCTTTTGGCTTTGCCCTCACCGGCGGAGTTCTGTCCCGCCTGAGCCAATCTTTGGGCCCCCTCGATACATTTTCAAGGGGGTGCCGCCCCAGCCGAACTGCCCACCTGCCGCTGTCCCTTGTTCAGGTTAGCGATACGGTAACAAATGGCTGGTGTTACACTGTCGCCTAGATCAGTCCCGGAGAACTGACCATAACGGCTCCCAGCTACTCTCTGCATTTGCAACCATATCGCAACAACAGGCTGCAGTAAAGCTCCACAGGGTCTTCTCTCCCCGACAGAGGTTCGGGGACTGTTCGTCCCCGTTATGTGGCTTCACCGGGTTGTAGGCAGGGACAGCGGGGCCCTCGTTGTTCCATTCATGCACGTCGGAACTTACCCGACAAGGCATTTGGCTACCTTAAGAGAGTCAGAGTTACTCCCGGCGTTTAGCGGCCCTTAGCCCGGTTGAACCCAGGTTTTAGGTACCGCCACTGGCCAGGATACAGAGGCCATACACATCCTTTCGGACTAGCGACCACCTGTGTTTTTATTAAACAGTCGGGACCCCCTAGTCACTGCGACCTGCAATCCCTACTCCTCGTAAAAACTGCAGGCACTCCTTATACCATAGGTACGGAGCTATTTTGCCGAGTTCCCTTGCCATACGGTATACCCGATAGACCTTAGACTTCTCATCCAGGGCACCAGTGTCGGATCTCGGTACGGACTTGGAGGTGTCTTCCTATTTCTGCTTTCAGTGTCTCCTGGACTCGGGCAAACCCTCCTTGCGGAAGGCCATTCGTATCTCGCCCCAATTCTCGCCATTACGGCACTCCTCGGGGCTTGAGTACTTGGACAGAACGACGGTTCTGCTTGCCCTATCCGGAAGCAACAGAAAAGGTGTTAGCGAACCCCCAAGGCACTGGAATATTAACCAGTTTCCCATTCAAACAAGTCTGTTGAGTTTGTTTTTAGGACCGGCTAACTCCCGGCTGATGACGCATTGCCGGGAAACCCTTGCCCATGCGGTCGCCGAGATTCTCACCCGGCTATGCTGTTACTACCACCAGGATCTGCACTAGTAGTTCGGTCCACTGGACCTCACGGCCCAGCTTCTACCCAAACACTACGCCCACCTACCACGCACCGACATCGTCGGTGGTCTAAAGTATCGGTAGTCCACTTGAGCCCCGTGAATTTTCGGGGCTTTCGAGCTCGGCAGGTGAGCTGTTACGCACTCTTTGAAGAATGGCTGCTTCTGAGCCTACCTTCCTGCTGTCTTTGCTCGAAAACACCCTTTGGTTTGACACTTAGCGGACATTTAGGGACCTTAACTTTAGTCTGGGTTGTCCCCCTCTCGGTTATGAGGCTTACCCCACATAAACCCGCCTCCTAGCTTCTACGACGTCTGTACATTCGGAGTTCGAATGGATGGCGAGCTCTTTCGAGCCCTTACCGCCCGATCGGTGCTCTACAATACAGACAATCTCAGCTAAGGCAGGACTGCGATCCACTTCGGTGGGAACTAGCGATCACCGGACTAGATTGGTTTTTGACCCCTAATCCCAGATCAGGGGACCGATTTGCACGTCAGGACCCTTGCAGACCTCCAGCGAGCTTTCGCTCACCTTCGTCTTGTCCAGGACTAGATCGTCCGGTTTCTAGCCTTACTGCCATGACTTAAGACCCTTTCAGATCCATTGCCTCTTTTTTCGTTTGAAAAAATGCGCAAATTTGGTTTCCCTTCGCCTTCCCTTTGTAAAAGGTTAAGCTTGCCATGACAGCAATCTCCCTGGCCCGTGTTTCTAGACGGAACGTATGACTCTAGAATAATCCTTTCGAGCCATACACGTCTGTAACCGGTTGGTTTCAGGCGCTTTTAACCCCCCTTCCGGGGTACTTTTCACCTTTCCCTCACGGTACTAGTTTTCTATCGGTCTTGATGAATATTTAGCCTTGGATACTACTTTCACCCAACTTCACTGGCCACTGCCAAGGCCAGTTACTCTGGATACAGCGAAATCCCGTCTCCATTTGCCTACGGGGGTATCACCCTCTATTCCGGTA
>JACDCK010000097.1 GCA_013817595.1 Pyrinomonadaceae bacterium
TGGGCAGTGGACAGTGGGCAGTGGACAGTGGGCAGTGGACAGTGGGCAGTGGACAGTGGGCAGTGGACAGTGGGCAGTGGACAGTGGGCAGTGGACAGTGGACAGTGGGCAGTTTCAGAAGCAGACGGGATCTTTTAGTCACTGCCCCACTGCCCCACTGCCCCACTGCCTACACTGGCCAGTACCCACTTGCTTTTTGCTGTCCACTGTCCACTGCTTTTGCCACACTAAAGCCGCACTGTCTCAACTCATTCGCCACACTCAAGCGCAATAGTCGGATCGCCTACTCGAGACTGTTTCCTTTCGGGATGGGTTTCTTTCAATTGGTATGAAGGAGGTGAGCAATGAGTTCAGCAGATTCTTACAAGGCCAGACAGTTTAATCTCAGCGGTCTGAAGGGCATTTCGGACAAAACGTTGGAACTACACTTCAAACTCTACGAAGGCTACGTCAAAGAGACTAACAACCTGACGGAAAAAATTTGGCAGTTCATTCAAGACGGGAAGGTCGATCAGGAAGAGATGCCGGCCTATTCCGAGCTAACGCGTCGTCTCGGTTTTGAATACAACGGGATGGTCCTGCACGAGTACTATTTCGAGAATCTCAAGAAGGGCACAGGCACAGGCGAGCCGGCCCCCTCATCCAAATTCCTGAAAGCGGCGGAAGCGAGTTTCGGGAGCTACGACATCTGGAGGGCCGACTTTGAGGGTATCGGCAAGATGCGCGGTGTGGGCTGGGCCATCTGTTATGAGAACCCCGCCAACCGCCGGCTTTCAAATCACTGGATCTCGCTACATGAAACAGGCAATGTCGCCGGCTTCAATCCCATACTCGTGATGGACGTTTGGGAACACGCTTATCTGCTCGACTTCAAAACTGAGCGGCCCAAGTACATCGAAGCGTTTTTCTTCAACATCGACTGGAGCGCTGTCGAGAGTCGCGTGTCGCAAGGCACACCGGCACGGAAGCAAGCTGCGAATAGCTAATCTTTAATCAACAATTCGTTGTCGCAGGATATCTCGCGCATCCAAAACCCAGACCACCTAGGATGACCAGCGTGCTGGAAGAGGTCCTTGAGGGGTTTGAGCCATCGCCTGAACTTGTCTCTGTGATGGCAGGATCTAGAACAGCGGCCGTCTTGGCTGTGGATATCGGTACGTCCGGAGTGCGCGCCTCGCTGTTCGACGAACGGGGCTGTGAGATCGATGGCGCCAGCGTGCGAATTCAGCAAACCCTCTCTGAAATTGGTGATCTCGCCCTAACCGGCGCTGAGGCGGGCTTTGAGTTGGTTACTCAAACAATCGACGCGCTATTGGATCAGCCTTTTCAAACCGGCGCCCAGATTCAGTTGATCGCCATCTCCTGTTTCTGGCACAGCCTTCTGGGTGTGGATGCGCACGGCTTAGCCACGACGCCGGTTTTCGGTTGGGCTGATACGCGAGCCGCCGCCGCGGTAAAGGAACTGCGAAACCGTTTCGATGAACCGATCGTGCACGCACGCACCGGTTGCCGCTTCCATCCAAGCTACTGGCCGGCGAAGCTGCTCTGGCTGAGAAGCGCACATCCCCAGGCAGTAGCCTCTACCAGTCGCTGGTTATCTTTTGGGGAGTATGTAGTGCTGCGTTTGTCTGGAGAGACTGCGGCCAGTGTCTCGATGGCCTCTGGAACGGGCTTATTCAATCAGCGGCTGATTGAATGGGATAAGGACCTCATCGAGGCGCTTGGCATACCGGCCGAGAGTCTTCCGGAGATCTCCAGCGCAAGCCAGGCAGCCGGCCATCTGAGGGCGGAGTATGCCGCGCGTTGGCCCGTTTTGACTGAGGCTCGGATTTCTCCTCCGATTGGTGATGGCGCTGCTAACACCCTCGGCAGCGGCTGCACAACCCGCGAGCAAGCAGCGCTGATGATTGGTACGTCAGGCGCGATGCGCGTACTTTACGAAGGTGAGCCACCAACTGAACTGCCCGCGGCGCTTTGGTGCTATCGAGCAGATCGTAAGAGAGTGATAGTTGGCGGCGCTTTGTCTGATGGCGGTGGTCTCTATCGTTGGATCAAAAAATTGCTCTTGCCTAATGACGATTCGGAATCAATCGAGGCTGCCCTCGAAATCCTCGAACCAGATGCCCACGGCTTAACTGTGTTGCCTTTCTGGGCAGGTGAACGCAGCACCGGCTGGTCAACCGAAGCGCGCGGTGCGATCCTCGGTCTCACCTTCAGCACCCAGCCAATAGAAATTCTACGCGCCTCCATGGAAGCAATCGCATATCGCTTTGCTTTAATCGCGAAGGCCCTTGAGCATCTGGCGCCCGGTCCGACCATCATTGCATCAGGCACCGCGCTACGCTCTTCTCCAGTTTGGACACAGATTATTGCAGACGTGTTTGGGCGTTCGGTTATGCTTTCCGAACCGCGCGAAGCATCCGTTCGTGGAGCCGCCTTGCTTGCGCTGGAAGCCGCGGGAAAAATACAAAGTATTACAGGATTGCCGGTGCGTGGTGAACAGACGTTTGAGCCGAACATGTCACGTCATGTGCATTACCAGGAAGGACTCAAGCGACAACAACAGATTTACGAACGTGTGATCGAATCACCGTAAACTCAGATAAGAAAACCTATTAATGAGTGCGCCAATGCACAAGCAGACAGACAACACACCCGAGCTTGATCAACTTTGCGTTAACACGATTCGTACCCTCTCGCTCGACGCCGTGCAGAAAGCCGAGTCAGGCCATCCGGGCCTGCCCCTGGGCGCCGCTCCGATGGCATATGTGCTTTGGACGCGTTTTCTTCGTCACAATCCTAAGAATCCCAAGTGGGAGAACCGCGATCGCTTTTTGCTCTCAGCCGGACACGGCTCGATGCTGCTCTATTCGCTACTCTACCTCACTGGCTACGATCTTTCGCTTGATGAAATAAAGAACTTCCGTCAGTGGGGCTCAAAAACGCCGGGACATCCGGAGAACATTCTGACGCCGGGAGTGGAAATCACTACCGGGCCTTTGGGCCAGGGTTTTGCGAACGGCGTAGGCATGGCAATGGCCGGGGCTCACCTCGCTGCCAAGTTCAACAAAGAGCGATTTCCGGTCATCGATCATAATATCTACGCCATCGTTTCCGACGGCGATCTCATGGAAGGGGTCGCTTCAGAGGCGGCATCTCTTGCCGGCCATCTCAAGCTGGGAAAACTGATTTACCTCTACGACGACAACAAAGTCACCATTGAGGGTTTCACCGATCTCGCTTTTCGCGAAGACGTTCCCAAGAGACTTGAAGCTTATGGCTGGCACACAGTCACGGTTGAAGATGGCAACGATCTCGACGCCATCGAAGCGGCAGTTCGCGAAGGGCAATCAGTAGGTACAAAACCGTCGTTGATTTCCGTCAAGACCACGATTGGTTACGGCATGCCAACGGCCGGCACGCGCAAGGCCCACAGCGATGCGCCGGGCAAGGAGGCGGTGCGCGAAACAAAACGGCATCTCGGTTGGCCTGAAGACAAACAATTCTATGTCCCGGATGAGGCACTGGCCCATTTTCGCCAGGCGATCGAACGCGGCGCACGACAGGAAGAAGAATGGAAGGCACTGGTCGAGAACTATCTGAAGAAGTATAGCGATCTCGGTAAAACGTGGCAGGAAACCATGAGCGGCAAATTGCCTGAAAGTTGGGAAAAGCATCTTCCGGATTTCGCGGATGCGAAGCCGATGGCCACGCGCGCCGCCAGTGGCGAAGTGATTAATGCGCTTGCGCCGCACATGCCAATGCTAATTGGTGGCTCTGCCGATCTCGGCGTCTCGAATAACACGGATATCAAAGGCGGTGGTGATTTTGAAGCCGGGTCTTATGAGGGACGGATCATTCACTTTGGTGTGCGCGAGCATGCCATGGGTTCAACGCTGACAGGCATGTCTCTAAACGGTGGCTTGATTCCTTTCGGTGGCACTTTTCTTACCTTCTCCGACTACATGCGACCCGCTATTCGCCTCGCCGCGCTGTCTGAAGTCCAGGTGATTTATGTTTTCACGCACGACTCGGTCGGTCTGGGCGAAGATGGGCCGACACATCAACCAGTCGAACACTTTGCTGCGCTGCGTGGGATACCGAATCTGGCGGTAATTCGTCCGGCGGATAATCACGAAGTGCGAGAAGCCTGGCGTATCGCCATCCTTCGTCGCAATGCGCCGACGGCCTTGGCATTGACACGCCAGAAGGTACCGCTGATTGATCGCAGCCGCTTCGCTTCTGCCGAAGGGTTGCGCCGCGGAGCTTACATTCTTGCCGAGGCGGAGGCTGTAGCCCGACCGTTAGGAAGAGTTCAAGGCGACGTCAAAGCGCAACTCATCCTAATCGCGACTGGCTCTGAGGTTTCCCTCGCACTCGAAGCGCGGGAGAAACTGCAACAGGAAGGCCTTGCCACGCGAGTCGTATCAATGCCGTGTTGGGAACTCTTCGAAGACCAGCCCCAAGCCTATCGCAACGAGATTCTTCCACCTTCGATTCCTGCGCGGCTGGCAGTAGAAGCAGGCGTGCGACAAGGTTGGGACCGTTATGTTGGAGCGAAAGGCGACACGATTTGTCTCGATCGCTTTGGTGCTTCTGCGCCCGGTGACGTGGCACTGCGGAACCTCGGATTCAACCTCGAGAATGTGTTGAAACGCTCGAGGGCGCTGGTATAAGTCATGCGGATTGCAGTTGGCGCAGATCATGGAGGCTACCCGCTCAATGAGCGCGTGATTGAGGAATTGCGTACCGCCGGACATGAGATTACTGACTTCGGCACGCACGATGGATCAATCTCAGACGACTACCCAGACTATGCACGTGAACTTGGACAAGCCATCCAACGCAACGCCGTGGAAATAGGAATTCTCATTTGCGGCAGCGGAGTAGGAGCGTCAGTCGCAGCCAGCAAGCTCAAAGGTGTCCGGGCTGCACTCTGCGGCGATACTTACTCGGCACATCAATCACGCGAACATGACGACTGCAACATCCTTTGCCTGGGTGCGCGCGTTACGGGCGTAGAATTGGCACTTGAGATTGTGCGCGCGTTTGTCGCCGCGAGTTTTACGGGCGAAGAGCGTCACCGGCGGCGGTTGAAGAAAGTTCTTGAGATTGAAAAGCTTTAGCGCCACGGGCAATTGGGTGCGCCGCCAGAGCGAAGCGGCGGGAGTAATATGACAACATCGACAATCAAGACGGCGACGGGGTCCGATGAAGTTGTCTTAATCGGTGTACTGACATTGGCGTTTAGCTCCGACCCTATGGCGCGTTGGTCGCAGCCCGATCCACAGCAGTATCTAACGCACTTCCCTGTTCTCGCTAAAGCATTCGGTGGCAAGGCCTTCGCACAAGGGACGGCCTATTTCGCCGATGGCTACGCTGGTGCGGCTCTGTGGCTTCCGCCCGGCTTCGCCCCGGACGAAGAGACGATGATTGGCTTGGTGGAACGCACTGCGCCCGACGCGATCAAAGGCGACATTTACGGAGTGTTCGAAGAAATGGGCAAGTATCATCCAACTGAGCCGCATTGGTATCTGCCGCTCATCGGTGTCGATCCGTACCAACAGGGCAACGGAATTGGCTCGGCGTTAATGAAACACGCCCTTATCCCTTGCGATCGCGACGGCACGATTGCCTACCTTGAATCGTCAAATCCCAGGAATATCTCGCTCTATAAAAGACACGGGTTTGAGGTAATCGGGGAAATTCAAGTTGGAAGCTCGCCGACCATGTACCCGATGCTTCGCAAACGGTGAACTATATGTGTAGAAGCATTAAAACCCTGCACAACTTCGAACCGCCTGCGACGGAGGAAGAGATCAGGGCCTCTTCACAGCAATTCGTCCGGAAACTCAGCGGGTTTGCAAAGCCTTCGAAGACAAACGAACCGGCCTTCAACCTCGCCGTCGAACAGGTGGTTCAAGCCGCAAGCGAACTCCTGCAATCTCTTGTCACCAACGCGCCTCCCAGGGATCGTGAAGTCGAAGCCTCAAAAGCTCGTGCCAGGTCGGAGGATAGATTTCGCACTTAGACTATATTCAGTCACTGGCGGTTTTGAGATTGCAAAGCTTTAGCGCCACGGACAATCTGGAGTGGTCGACAGGGTGAAGCGGCCCGGGGTCCCCAGCGGGGCAGAGCGCGGTCCTCGGCCGAGCATCTCGACTGGGGTGCCATACCCGCTGGGTGGAAGACGGCGGCTCTTTGGATCGGGAGGTTGTCGCCTCTTACAGAAAAACCAAAGCGGTGTCGCGCTTCGCTTGCCACTCGCACTCCAAATTTGTTAGCAGTTAACCCGCCACAATTCTAAGAGCACCCGGCATAATGCGAAACTCAACGGGCGTCCTCCCACGCACGTTTCCGTCTGCTTCAATCAACATCCCGTCCTCACGGGGAAATGTCTCAACGCGAACCTTCTGACCTTTCGTGATTCTTACCTTCGGGTTTCTCACATGTCCGCCGCTGTGAATGCGCAGCAGCTCGCGAATGACTGCCGCGCGCGTAAAGCCCGAAGCCGTCACCACATCAAGTTTTCCGTCATCAACTTGCGCCGTGGGCGACAGCATCATGCCACCGCCGGCATAAAGCCCATTCGCAACGGCAACCAAATTCATCCCACCTTCTATCACCAAGCTGTCATCTATTGACACGCGCACCGGCCGTTCCCGCCAGGCGCCCAACGCGCCGACAGCGGCGGCCGCAAACCGCGCCTCTCCTGAAAACCTCCGCATGAAACCGCCCTGCGCCGCAACGCGCGATGCAGTCTCACCACCAATTCCCATCGTCGACGCATTGAGGCAGATAAACCGGCTGGCATAACCGTCGCACGCGCCATACATGACATCAACCAGCCGCGTGCTCTGCTCGTACTTTTCCTCACAATGTGAGATCAGTAATTCAGTCCACTTTTCAAGCGGCGCGCGGCATCCCATCAGACCACGAGCAAAATCGTCCCCGGTGCCGGCGGGAAGAATCGCCAACGCGGCCTGGCGATTGATCGGTGAAGGCAGAGATTCGGGTTGATTGCCAAATTTATAAAAGCCTTCTGCAGCCTCGCTGAGAGTTCCATCGCCGCCAACTATGGCGATGGTAGTTAGGCCGGCTCTGAGTGCGGCACCGGTTCGCAAGGCCGCATCGCCAGGCTGAGTTGTTTCGTAGGAATCAAAGTGGGTGCCAGTGGCTTCGAGTTGCTTGCAAATAATGGGCCAGGAGCGTCGAGCTTTGGCCGCAGCTTTGTTGATTATGATGAGTGTCCGAGGTTTGTTCATCACGCGGCGATGGTAGATGGTAAGTCGCGAATGGTCGAATAGCGAGCCGTAGGACCAAACCATTTCGAATTCAAATATTGAAAATTCATCGCGTGTGGGATACGGTCCATCTTGCTCAATTCAGTTGGCAACCGGAGTCTAGAATATCGGCGCGATCCAGATACTTAACAAGCGACAGCTGAGGACTCACAAATGGTCATTGAGGAATTCTGGTATGAAAGCCGTTACAATTGTCAGACACGGTGGCGTTGAAGGACTCGAAGTTCGCGAAGTCGAGACTCCCACAGACCAGAAAGCGGATCGTGTACGCGTACGCGTGCGCGCCGCAGCTTTGAATCGCGCAGACATCCTCCAGCGCCTGGGACACTATCCCGCGCCGCCGGGGTTCGCGCAAGACATACCGGGTTTGGAGTTTGCCGGCGAGGTCGACGCAGTCGGCGATGAAGTGAGTTTATGGAAGCCGGGCCAGCGTGTCTTTGGGATCATCGGCGGCGGCGCTCAGGCAGAATTCGTGGTAGTGCCTGAGAACCAGTTGGCTGCGATTCCTCCAAATCTGGATTGGGTGTCAGCGGCAGCAGTGCCAGAAGCATTTATCACCGCTCATGACGCCTTGTTCACGCAGGCGGAATTAAAAATGGGTGAAATAGTACTGGTGCACGCGGCAGGTTCGGGAGTGGGCACTGCTGCTGTTCAACTGGGTCGCGCCACGAGCGCGAACATTTTCGGGACCTCGCGCACGGCAGACAAACTGGAGCGGGCGAAACCATACGGACTCAGCGGGTATGTTGTTATCAAAGACGATCCGGCTGTCTTAATCGATGCTGTTCACGAGTGGACCGGTGGCCAGGGCGTAAATGTCATCCTTGATTTGGTCGGAGCGGGATATCTGGACGCAAACCTGAGCGTGCTCGCGTCACGCGGGCGAATGATGCTAGTTGGCACAACATCCGGCTCCAAGGCGAGACTCGATTTCGGTAAGGTGATGAGCAAGCGGGCTAAGATTATTGGCACAATTCTTCGTGCCCGTTCGGCGGAAGAGAAGGCGAAAGCGACCCGGCTCTTTAGGGCTCATGTTGTGCCGCTGTTGGCTAGCGGCCAGGTAAGGCCCGTGATCGATTGTGTTTACAAATTGGATCAGGTTCGCGAGGCCCACAACCGCATGAATCGAACGAGAGTTTCGGCAAGATTGTCTTGCTGATTGATTAAGAATAAGACAGCCGCGAGCAGTATCGAGAAGATCGATCTGCTCGCGGCTTTCTGTCTGTGGGTCGGAAAGCGGTACGTGGGAAGCTATTCGGTTCGTGCCTTGGCGCGTCTGGCTGCCTGCGCAAGTTCACGGGCACGAGGCAACGCATCTACACCCCTGGCAATCTGCGGATCGCTCTCGTTGAGGACCCGCATAGCCGCCATCATTCCGTAAGCCGCGGTTGCCAGCTCAAATCGGAGCTGCCTCTCTACAAAAGGACGCAGGCGCTCCAATTGTTCCGGCGTAGCTTTGAAGTCCGGCTTGCCGGCGACAAAGCGCTTCAGTTCTTTGAACAGAGCATCCGTGACCGGGAAGTCTGTGGCTTTCAGGTCGTGCCTGAACTCGATCGGCTTTTCGACTTTGTAGGCCTCAAAACCAGGCACGCGACCGGTAGCAAGTTCGAGCACAAAGGCAAAAATCGAATCCGCCAACTTTGCTTCGGCGGGAGTAATCTTCACGGGCTTAGCGACCTCGTCCGGCGCGATGCCTCCTCCGCCATAAACGGTGCGACCGCCATCAGTGCGGCTTTCCGGTCCCAGAGGTGCCGTCTTTTGGGCATCCGCTTCCTGAGACTTCTCGTTGGCAATTCCCCCGTGCGTGTAATAGTCGTAGACGCCACCGGTAGAGTAGTCGCGCTGAATCAGCCGGCCCGAAGGCATAAAGTATTTCGCAATCGTAAGAAGCAACGCAGAGTCGTATTCAAGCTGAATCGGTAACTGCACGATTCCTTTACCAAACGTGTTTTCACCAACAATCAGCGCCCGATCATGATCTTGCAATGCGCCAGCCACAATTTCAGCGGCCGATGCTGAATCACCATTCACCAAAACAACTAAAGGAGTCTGATCCGGAGAGTCATTCACAGCCCTAAAGTTTTCGGAGCTGCCCCTTATTCTTCCCTCTTGCTTGACTATTAGCTGCCCACGCTGCAAAAAGGTGTTGGCAACACGCACGGCCTGAATTAAAAGGCCGCCCCGATTTCCACGCAAGTCCAGGATCAGCATGTTCATGCCTCTAGAACGTAGATCCTGAAGGGCTTCCTGAAACTCATCAGACGTCGTCTGATTGAATCCGCCGGTCATTGCCACATAACCAACGCCGGGCCTGACTAGATAAGCTTGCGGAATCGATGGCAGCGGCA
>JACDCK010000098.1 GCA_013817595.1 Pyrinomonadaceae bacterium
GACGACGAGTCTGTGCTGGTGAGAGTTTAGGCCCCGCCGCAATTGCTGCGCCCGCGACTGTAACGCCGACAAATTCGCGACGGCTGATTTTGCGTGGCATGGCCGCAATCGTAAATCGTGAGGTGGGGGAAGACAAGACGGCGACGGGGATGGTGGTGGGAATTTCGAATTGCGGACTAGCACCCCAGCCGGGCTGCCCGGCTGGGGACCCCGCATTTCGGATTGCGGAATTAGGCAGCTGGGAGTGGCGGTGGGCAGTGGCAGCGAGACGAAGGGCTCGCAATGCTTGGGGCTCTGCCTTACGGTAAGTGCCCATTCAAAAGGAGTGGCGAGGCTGCGCCTCGTCTTGCGGGCAGGATGCCCGCGCTCCAGTGGTAGGCCGGACGCCGGCGCTGCGCGCGGTTCTTTATACGGCTTTGCCGCAATCCAGTGCGGTAAGGCTCTGCCTTACCGGCGCATGTGAATTTAATATCTTGGCGCGGCTGCGCCTCGTCACTGCGGACGAGACGGCGTGGTCCCAGTAAGGAGGTTAACAAACCCCGTCATGGTTTAGCGGCCCTCACGTCGGCGGCGAGACGCCTGCGCTCCCTTCCCTGCAGGAGGTTGGACTTTGGTCGGTAGCTTTAGGTAAGGTTGAGAACGATGGCAACAGTTGCGAGAAGGTTTTTGATACGCGGCGGTGTGCAGGGCGTGGGCTATCGCTTCTTTGCGCAACGCGCCGCCGCGGAGCATCAAGTTGTCGGATATGTGCGCAACGAACCCGATGGGAGTGTCGAAGTATTAGCAGAAGGTCCAGCGACTAACGTGGAAGCCTTCAAAAACGATCTGGCGGCTGGTCCGCAGTGGGTCAGAGTCGAGCAAGTAGAAGAAATAAATCTGGATCCGAGTGGAGCTTATACATCGTTTAGGGTTGAGCGTTAAAAAGGTGCGTGGTACTGGTAAAAGGATGCCGAGTAGCGTCCTAATTTGAGCGGCCCGCCCTCATCTCAACCAAGGGTATCGTTAGAGACGATCCACGAAATCGCACGAACTGACACTAACAAGATTTCGTGATCGGTTCGTCTGATTCGTGGATTGCTTCGGTCGTAGGAAACGCTCAACGGCAAGAAACTGCGGTTTTGCTTCACAGAGTACAGAGCACAAAGGATTGGGACACGATCGGATGCGGGACTGAGTTGGCGATGACACCCGTTTATGGACAATCTTAAAAAACTCATTCGCGAAGTGCCGGACTTTCCCAAGGCCGGTATTAATTTTTACGACATTACAACGCTGCTGAAGCATCCGGAAGGGTTGCGCGAGACCGTCGATGCGCTGGCGGCGGAATTTGAAGGAGCAAAGGTTGACGCGGTGATTGGCGTCGAGGCGCGCGGATTCATTTTTGCGCCAGCCCTTGCTTATCACCTCGGAACGGGCTTCGTGCCAGTACGCAAACCGCGCAAGCTGCCCGCCGAATGTGCGTCTATCTCCTACGATCTCGAATACGGCCAGGACACACTGGAAATTCACCGCGATGCGATCGGCGACGGACAGCGCGTGATCATTGCAGATGACCTGCTAGCTACTGGGGGCACGGCCAAGGCGGTCGTTGACCTGGTTGAGAGTTTGGGCGGAACGGTGGCGGGGCTGGTGTTCGTCGTGGAGTTGGAGTTCTTACCGGGCCGCAAGAAGCTGGAAGGCTATGACGTGCGGTCGTTGATTAAGTATCAATCGTAAGAATGGTTTTAGATTTGTGTTCTTCGGGTTTGGCCCGGGCATTCCCTCTCATAGTTAGCCGATCGGTTTTTTTCGGCAGCCTGCTGGTTCCTCACGGCCACTGAATGACCTTTGACTTTGGCTTGCCCGAGATAATTCTCAATGGTGGGGGTTGACTACCCGAAACTTCATTAGCGCTCCTCGCCGGCGTAGAATGCACACTATGGCTTCGACTCATCTCACCGGTTAGAGGGGCCGGTTTCGGCTGTTCCTCAGCCACTGTTTGTTGTTTGAGCTTTACGGCTCGCGAGACCGCCCGCTGCTTCCGCGCCGGTGCGGCGGAGCGCGACCTGGATGCTGCTGGAGAGAATTCTCGCTTATTCTCAGACGGTTCGGGAATTCTGTTGCCAGACCAACGGTGAGCGCGACTCTCAGATCCCGTAGCCATGGCGATGCCGGCTGAACCTTTTTTAGATACCTCAGCGGATTCAAAGCGGAGAGTTGACTCAACGCTCTTAGGATCAGTCGTAGTCTTCTCAAAATCCTTTGAAGGAGGTGCGGTTGTTGATTCAGTTGTCGCTGCAGAGGGAGTTTCCACTGTGTCGGAAACATTCGTTCCAGACCTCGCAATCGGGTCACTCGGCTCTGTGGGTAAGTTAGTGGTTTTCGTGACCGCGACTTCACGCCCGTCTGCTAACGATTTACGAATCTGCGGAATCAAGAACGCGGCAATACCACCACAAACAAGCCACACCGCCAGTATCAAAGGCACGAGATCTTTCCGACTCGAAGTAATACGAGCCACAAAGACTGCTCCGGGATGGAACTCGGGCACCACCACAGGAAGCGGATCTTTAATTTCTGGCAGAGTCTTTGAAGCTCGTAGTAGTTGCTTAATGACAGGTTGTGCCTGAGCATGCTCAAGCTTGCCGCTCCGGAAAATATCTGCGGTCGGCTCGCCTTTTCTCTCTGCGCTTTCTTCAGCCACCGGCGCAGGCCTCATCGCCAACCTAGTCTCGGAATCTGTGGCCTCGTCCATCACAGCCTTCCACCCTGGGTTTGCTGAACCGTCAGCTCGTTGAAGCTTCTCTTTCTCGGCGGGAGGAAGGAAGAGAGCGGGTTCATCAATCGCGGCGGTGCGGGGACTCCACACTTCCACTTGCTTTGTCGCACGGCTTCTCGAAGTATGTCGCCAACATCCTCTAAGCTTCTGGATTTAATGCTCAACTGTAATCCGGTCACCCGGTTGAATCAATGGATCTGCCAGTTTACCAATATTGATATCTTTCAGCTTGTAACGGGTTGAAGCGAGAAAGCCATTGTCACCCTCGCGCGCGAGGTGTGCTTCTTTGGATTCGCGACTTAAACCTCCCGCCGCGAGGATGGCCTGCGTGAGAGTCAGACCTGGTCGAAATTCTTTCTCGCCGGGAGCCTTGACCTCGCCACCAACATAAAAGAACAGTTTGGGGTTTGCGTGGACCGTTATTACATCACCGGAACGAACCAGTAGATTCATCTCCGCTGGTTTGGAGAGATCGACAACCAGCGCCTCACCGGTCTCATGCCTGATGAGCGTGGCGCGGCCGGCTTCAGGCGCCAGCTGCGCGTCGGCAATCACCACATAAAGTGGAATAGCTTCGCGGCGCAGGAGTTTAGTGCCGGGCTCCTTCACGAGTCCGCTGACGATAACTGCATGACTAAGATACTCACGAACGCCGACCAAAACTCTGGGGTTCTCGTTGATGGCCCGGCGTTTCAGGTCAGCCTCTAATCGAGCCTTCGTCTCTTCCACCGTGAGTCCGGCAACCTGCAGCGGCTCAGCGAGAATTGGGTGCTCCAGTAGTCCAGACGGATTGACTGTGAATAAGGTTGAGTGAGTCGCCGGCTCATCGCCCAGTCGGACATCAAGAAGGTCACCGACACCAATTTGGTAGACGCGTGTCAGATCATTACTGGGAGTTGCTGCTGAGCTTGAATTGTTTGGATGCGAATCTGTCGATACGTTTAGCGAAACCGGAACGCCGGCCGCCGTGTCGATCTTCGGAGGCGATTCGCTCGAAACGTTTGGCGAAAGTGGATCTGCTGCTACTGTTTCTTTCTCAGTATGTCCGGCTGGATTCGTGTTCCTTCCTAGCACGTACGCTTCATAAAGCTTTTCGCGAGCCTCCTTGTCTTTTGGATTGATCTTAACCACGTTCTGAAAGGACCGAATGGCATCCTCCCAGCGGCCCTGGTCGAAAAGAGCAAGACCGAGACCGTAGTGGGCGTCGGCGTAGTTCGGGTTGAGTTGGACCGCCTTTTGAAATAACTCCGAAGCCTGTCTGAAGAGTCCACCGCGGCCATATTTCACACCCATTTTGTAGAGTCGCTTTGCTTCCTCACGCGCTTTCTTAGAAACGTCCTGACTCTCCGTCTTGTTAGAGGAACCCCCCGATGTGCCGGAACCATTGGCGGCGAGGGCTTGCGGCGCCGCAGTGCTGACGTTCGATTGGCCGGGCGAGGCTTGGGAATGACAGAGGATTGCGAGAAAAACAGTGAGAACGGCTAAGTGCTTAAGCATGACCTACCCCCGGGGATTAGGCACCCGTAACTCGGTTTTACCCGAAGCGCCGGCTTCGAGACTTAAACCTACGATGAGATAGAACGAAAGACTGATCGGGGAAGAGCGGTAACACTGATGATGGGCATCAGAGAGAAATTCACCAGTCTTTGGCTGTTTTATATCACTTTTAAGGCGCGAGTTAAAGCTTCCAGCCTCATGGACAAGCGGTTTTTACCGAATCTGGAGGCGCCAGTGGGAGGCTCCAGGGCCACTGCCAGAGAGTTGCCTCGGGAGGATGACTGGACGGTTCGTACGATCACTCATCCTCGAAGGTTGCTTCCGCCGTTCGTTTCCCGGACTAGAGAATTCACGATCTCCAGCACTTAGGTGCCGGGCAACTTTGAGTTGTCCCCTTCTGCGGACCGGGCAGAGGCAACTTTGAAAATGGCGCTACCCTATTGGGCGGTGCCTTTACCATTAACCCTGCACCATTTACTATCTACCCGCACGTGCTCCCGTAGCTCAGTTGCATAGAGCGTCCGCCTCCTAAGCGGAAGGTCGCGCGTTGGAATCGCGCCGGGGGCACCATATCTTGACCCTCGCCCCCACTTCCACACGCAAGATTAGTGCTCTTTTGGCACTAGGGGCCGACTCGCTCAATATTTCAATTCCGGCTTCGAGGTTAAGTTTACACTCCCTCGTTCTCCGGTTTTCTGTTTCGGGTCTTCGCGATCTGGGCTGCGACTTAGGACACCGTCGCCGCTTCAAAAATAAAAAACCACTGTGCGCTAGGGTGCTCCTGTTGGCTCCCGGCGAAGCTGAGTTTACGGTCCATCGCGGACGAGGCGGAAGCCGATGGCCGCTTCCTTTGATGACGGAGCAACCCAGGACCGCCGCGTTGCAGTGATCGCTTCAGGGCCGCGCGAGGGATCCAGGTATGCGCCGCCTCGTATAATCATCTCACCCTTCGGTATATCGAAAAGCGTATTGCCTGGGTAATCGGCGGCCTTGGTAGAGGTCCATTCCCACGCGTTGCCGATCAGGTCCAAAACGCCCCAGCGCGAGGCGCCTTGAGGGTACGTGCCAACCGGTTTGAGTGAGTTCGCATCCACGTTTGCGCAATCATCCAGCCATTGATTACCCCAGGGATAGAGCGTGGCTTGAGAGCCATTTCTAGCGGCATACTCCCATTCCTCCTCTGTCGGCAAACGGTACTTCACGCCGTCACGCTTTGCCCGCCACTCAGCAAAAGCCTTCGCATCATAGAGCGAGACGTTTGTCACGGGCCATTGCTCTTGACCGGAAGGCGGCGTGCCCTTACGCCAGTAACTTGGCGGCCTGTACTTGGTCCCACGCACGAAATCCGCATACTCCGCATTAGTCACTTCGGTCTTGTCCATCCAAAAAGTTTTAACGTCGACTGGATGTGCCGGGTACTGAGTAAGATCATACGTAATTCTTTCTGAGGGCAGGTCACTTCGCCCCATCTGGAACGTGCCGCCTTCGATCTTCACCATGTCGAGTTTCGCAGGGACAGTGGGGGGGGTGTCCTGATTAACTGGCGTGGCAGACGGCGCGGTTCCCGACTGTTCAGTGGGTTTTGCTAACCACTTGCTTGAATAGAGCGCCGCAGCACCACCGAGAACGATTACGAGAAAAACCGCCGCTACTCCCACGATTATCAGCACGGAAGATTTTCTCTTCGTCGCAACGGCCGGTAAGGAGCCTTCCAGAGATGGCGGCACCTGTCGCCAACTTGCTTCGGGCTGCGCAAGGGACTGACTCCCCTGCAAGATTGTCTCTTGTTCGGTTAGTGACTGGATGGGATCGCCAGGGCCTTGATGGAGATCACTCTGGTATTGCTGGGCCAACCTGAGGTCGAGAGTTGGCTCCGGTCTTGGGACGATTCCTTTCACGTGAGCTGTATGCTCTAGTTGCTCTTCCCGCCTGACCTGTTCTTCACGTCTCCTTTGCGCTTCCACCTCGGCGCGTTTAACTGCCTCTTCTTCCGAGCGCCTGCGTGACTCCTCGGCTCGACGTTGTGCCTCGGCAACTTGAAGTGCAAGTTTGCGCGCCTCTTCTTCGGCCCGCTCGAGTGCCCCCTCAGCCTCTGCGCGTTTACGCGCCTCGTCTTCCGCACGTTGACGCGCTTCGTCGGCGCGACGCTGCGCGTCTGCAACCTCACGTGCGAGACGGTCGACATCTTCCGCTGCGCGCTTGCGTGCTATCTCTTCTTCAGCCTGTATTCGTGCCGATTCTTCGGCCCGTATGCGGTCCTCCTCTTCTTCAGCCTGCCTCCGCTCTTCCTCTTCTTCAGCTCGCTTGCGAGCCTCCTCTTCAGCTCGTGTACTCGCTTCCTCGGCTCGAAGCTGCGCCGCCGCTACCTCGAGCGCTAGTCTGTGTGCTTCTTCTTCGGCACGCTTGCGCGCTACTTGCTCTTCTGTTCGTTTGCGTGCTTCCTCCTCAGCGCGCAAACGCGCTTCCTCGGCGCGTTGCTGCGCTTCAACAATCTCCCTTCCGAGACGAGTTGCTTCTTCAGCGACACGTTGGCGCGCCTCCTCTTCCTCAGCAAGCTGGCGCGCCTCCTCTTCGGCAAGCTGGCGCGCTGCTTCCTCTTCAGCAAGCTTGCGCGCTGCTTCTTCCTGCGCCCGCTTACGCGCCATCTCTTGGGCAAGCTGGCGCGCTGCTTCCTCTTCAGCAAGCTTGCGCGCTGCTTCCTCTTCAGCCCGACGGCGCGCTGCTTCTTCCTCCGCGCGCTTGCGCGCGGCCTCCTGCGCCCGCTTGCGCGCTTCGTCCGCGCGGCGTTGTGCCTCTTCAAACTCGCGCGTGAGACGATCCGCTTCATCTTCGATGCGACGTTGCGAGTCTGTCAGCGTTTGGCCTTCCCAGGATGCCAGGCCGAGTGAATCCCGTCTAAGGGTCGCCTCGTACGTTGGTTCTGGATATAGCATTGTCGCTGTCTCAGAATCCCTGGCCACCTCGATCGACGTGCGTCCTAGTGAGGCGTTCGCTGCGACAACTGCTACGCGCAATTCATTGATGAAATCTTCCACCGATGGCATACGATCTTCGCTTCTCTTCGCCAGCGCATGGTGCACTACCGCTTCGATGACTTGGGGCACATTGATACCCAGCGTGGCGAAACTTGGAGGCGCATCGGTCAGATGCTTCTTCATGATGGAAGGCAGTGACGGTCCTTTGAAAGGCACATCGCCGGCAAGCATCTGAAATAGAATCACCCCCAGGCTGTAGACGTCAACACGAGCGTCCGGTTCTTCGTCGGACCACAGTTCTGGAGCCATGTAGTAGGGCGATCCCATTAACCCTGTGGTCTGCGCCGCCACGAACGAGCCAAGCAGCTCGCCCGACTTGATCTTGGCCAAGCCGAAATCAAGCACCTTAACCGCGTCTCTCATAGGCACGCCGTCCTGAAGCATCACGTTGAGCGGTTTCAGGTCACGATGTACAATCCCCTGCCGATGCGCCGCCCCGACACCGGCGCACAATGCAGCCATGATCTCGAGCGCGGGTTCGGGTGAGAGACGGCCTTCCGAAGCGAGAAGGTCATGCAACGATCTGCCTTTGATAAGATCCATCACCAGATAAGGCATCTTGCCGCCCACCACGCCGAAATCTGTCACGTTGACGATGTTTCGGTGACCTATGCGCGCCGCGACCATCGCTTCTTGACGAAAGCGCGTCACCAGCATGGGATCGTTGCCGACCAGATCAGGCAAGATGACTTTGATGGCATAAGAGGTCTTGAGAAAGATATGACGGGCTTTAAAGACAATCCCCATGCCGCCCTGGCCGAGGCGCCGTTCGAGTTCGTAGCGACCATCGAGCAAGGGTTCGCCTGAAATGGACGATGTCAACAGATCACCGTCGGTGGGACAGTTGTTGAAGTGATCGGGGAAGCAATGTCTACAAGCCGGACATTCTTTCATTCGTTGGGTTGGTCCAGAGGTTGGCCATCGCCCGCGGAGGTGGCTAAGGAACCAAAGGGTGCGGCGCTCCACTTAGCAGGAGAAAGCTTTGCGCCGTAATGCGTGCGGTTGTCAACGCAATGTTTCAATTTAGAGCGCCTGACCTCTCAGCAACTTTGCCCGCGAGGCTTGAAAGTTCATGTAATCGGAGGAAATTATAACGACTCACCCACCTTCAAGCAAGAATTCGGATTGCTCAACCAGCAGTCTATTCTTCGCTCCGTCGTCATTGTCCGGCTCTCAAGCACATTCGGGCTTCATCCTAGACCCCCCGTCGCGTTCCTTTCCAGTGTCGCACTAACAACTTGAACCAAAGAGATCCAGTTGCTTCACAACTGAACTGTTTGCGAGAGTACTGTCGGGCCGGCTCAAGCGGACAAAGAGCCGGCACCTCCCCGCAGGCCCGGCCCCGATTACCAATTTATCGCTACAATTCTGTTGACATTTCATAGTATCGAGTTTACATTTTGCGGCGAATCCTTAGGAAGTGCCCAAAGCCTACTGAAGCCGACCACTCGCTAACTAGTACTATGTCTATTACTAGGTCTATCGATTTCTCAACTACCGATCCGTTTCGGTCTTTTCCCGACAGGAGGGAAAACTGATGAAACACCTACTCGCACCCATCCATTGGTTGTCTTCTGTCGTTTTGTTCCTTTTCATATGTTTGACACCGATAGGAAGCCTGCACGCACAGGACTACGTTACCGGCTCTTTTGAAGGAGAAGTCAAAGATAGCGCATCTGGTGCGCCGCTCGCAGGGGCGACAGTGCGAATCACGAACCAGGAAACCGGCGTTCCCGTGGCCAAGCAGACTGACTCGGCAGGCAGGTTCCGCCAGGGCCTCCTATCTCCTGGTGACTACACGATTACTATTTCAAAGCAGGGTTATGTTGCTCACAGCTTGCAACGGTCTTTGCCCGCCCTGAGACCGACGGTAGTGCTGCCACCAGTTCCGCTGGTTCCTGAAAGCGTTGCCGCGGTCCCATCTCCGACACCAGATATCGCGGCCGCGAATCCCTCACCAGGGCCGACTCCCACGCCGACGGCTGGACCAGCTCCTACACAGCCGACTCAGATTCCCGCAGCAGGAGAACAAGCCGACATCAGGGAAGACATCAGCACCAACGATGCGCGACGCGGTGGCACCTACCCGGAAAAAGAGGTCTTGACGCTGCCGCTAGGCGCAACGACGCTTACACGCACGTTTGACGAATTGGGACTTTTGTTGCCCGGTGTCGCTCCTCCGCCCCAAACACTTGGCAGCGTTGCTGGTCCGGGAGTTGGAGCAGGCGTGGGTTCAGCAGGGCAGTTTTCTGTGGGTGTGCGACAAATTTGTGGGTGATAACGCTACCCTGCCGCTCGCATTTCCCAAAACTCCTCCCAGCGACCGCTCAGTTGGGCGCAGCGCAACGCGATG
>JACDCK010000099.1 GCA_013817595.1 Pyrinomonadaceae bacterium
GATCGAGCTAGTCGCTTGTCATCAAGGAAGGCGACGTGCTGCTCCCAAGCGAGCCCTACCATGACGCGCAGACCATGTCGGTGGGCTGCATCGAGCACCCAGCGAGGCGGCACAGTGTAAGTTCGCACGGCATTTACACCGTTTGCCGCCATCTGGGCGAAGTCGCGCTCGACCATCTGCGGGTCGTAATGCTCGCTGCCGTACTCACCAGGGCGAAAGGTGCCGTATGTAACGCCGCGGATGTATAGCTTTTCGTCGCCAGCAAATAGGAATTTGCCCTGGACGTGTGGTCGCACAGTTTCACTGACAGACGCCAACGCGGGGGTGGGTGGAGGCATAAATGTAGTAGGGAACCTTCGTGTGTGAATTTATTCTGAGATTTTGGCAAGGGAGCTAGGGGCAAGACCTTAACAAGATCCCAGATCTGAAGCGTCGCGCATTCTATGTTAAGTGCCCCAGAAGTGCAATAGAATTTAGAATGCCACGCTGGGCTGAGGAAAAAAGGAGACGCCGCCGACGTCTCCTTGGTTTTCTGAGCTCGTTGTTGGGGTCAGAATATGAACTTCGCCGCTAGCTGAATCTGTCTCTCGCCCAGGAAGGTTCGCGGGCCGCCGAAGGGTGTGGACGCGAAGGGATTAGTCAGCACAACGGCAGACGAATTGGCGATACCATAGCGCCCAGTGTTCACCGTCGCAAGATTAGATCGATTGAAGAGGTTGAATGCCTCGCCAACCAGACTTAGTTTGTATCTCTCTCCAAACTTGAACGACTTTGTGACGCGAGTGTCAAAAACATAGATGCTCGGCGTAGTGAATCCGTTACGTGGGGTACCAGGCACCCGATCGGTGCTTGAGTTGCCATCGCGATTAGCGTCGCCGGAAATCAAAGCCGAATGGGCAAAGCCACTCTGCAAGGTAATGATTCCGGAGAAGGTCCAATTGCTCAACAAGCCGCGCGCAAAAGCATTCTCGTTATTGATACGACCGATCTCGTACACCGGACTGAAAACGAAGCGATGCCTGATATCGAGATCGCTGCGGCCCCAGTCTGAGGCGATGTCCAAATTGTTCTGCAGACCCTTAAAGTCGTCAGTACCGACCACGACCATTGTTTGATCCGGGCGGTCGTCTTTAGCGCTCGAATAAGTATAGGCAGCAATGAACTGGAACCCACGCGCAAAGCGCCGCTTGAGTTCGACCGCGAGTCCGTTGTAGCGCGAGCTTGCGGTGCTCTCAAACAAATTGATACGCGTAAAACCTGAGATCGGCCGCACGAAGGGGTGACGCAAAACTGTGAATGTTTGGCCTCCTGGATCCGTCACAGTGGTAGGTACAGGCACGCCCAGATTAATATCTCTTGTCCGCGAGAGATGTACCCCGCGGAAGTATAGGTAAGTAACTGCCAGGCTCATATTCGATAACAATTCCCGTTCAACTCCCAGACGCCCTTGTTGCACATATGGCTGCGCGTAGTCCCTGGCAAACATATATAGACTTGGGGTTAGTGCCCCTGTGCCAGGTGCCGTGTTGAAGATGTTCGGGTAGGTGGGACAGGGATTAGGAAGCGTCGTGCAAGTCAGGCTCACGCCCGTTACCTGAATCCCGTTCTGGGAATGCGATGTGGCGACCATGATGGCCGGCGTACGTCCAAAGAAGATGCCGTAACCACCGCGCAGAACCGTCTTCTCGTCAAAGGCATAACTAAAACCGGCGCGCGGCGCAAAGTTGTTAGCGTCACGAATGGGCGTTGTAGTGTTTAGCCCAGCCGCCGCCAAAGCTGCGCTGGGATTGTTCACGCTCGGCTCGGCAAGGTCTTGCAGGTCATAACGCAGACCGAGGTTCAGGGTTAGCTTGGGATTCACACGCCAATCATCCTGCACAAAGAATCCGTATTCGTTCATATCAGGATGTGTTTCGGCGCCGGAGGTACCTGGCCCGGCAAAGTTTTGCGTAAACGCTGAAGGTGTGTTTGCAGCGAACAACGCGTAGGAACTGAAGGTGTATTGTCCCGAGAACAATCCGGGAAAGAAGTTGAAGATGCGATCAAAGTTCAAATCAGCTCCAAACTTCAGACTGTGCGCGCCGCGCGTGACGCTGATGTTGTCGATAAGTTGGAAGCGCTTGATGGTCGTTTCGCGCGGGCTGAAGTTGTTGCGTCCCAGCTGAAAAAAACCACCGCCGGTTTGAATGCGGGCTTCCGTTACATCGCTGTTCGCTTCACCAGGTTCGCGATCGCGACCGTATTGGAAACGAAACTCGTTGAGAACGGTGCTGGTGAGTGTCGAAGTAAGCGAACCGGAAAGTGTTGTTGTGCGCGCCACGCTGTTGCCGGAGTGTTCTTCAGCGCTCAGCGGCCCACCGTTTTCATTGTTATTGCCCGTGAAATTCTGCTGATTGAAACGAATGGTCAGGTGATTGGCGTCATTTAGTCGGATGTCCGTTTTTAGCATGTAGACGTCCTGATCGCGGCCGATCTGATACGTATTGACCTTCGGACCCAACAGCGTCCGAATATTAGCAGGCTGGGCGAAGAAGCCTGGTGGGTCGACGACATTCGGAATGTTTGACCGCTGTCCGTCATAAGCAAAGAAAAAGAAAGCACGATCCCGCTTGATGGGTCCGCCAAGCGTGCCGCCAAACTGGTTAATCTGGGACTTTGGCCGCTTTGCTCCGCGCGCGGTCAAGATCGGAGTGTTGGAGTTTAAGGACTCATCGCGGAAGTACTCAAACGCACTTCCATGCCACTCATTCGTGCCGGATTTGGTGACGACGTTAATAACTGCGCCACCTGCCCGTCCGAACTCGGCCGAGAAACCATTCTGATTCACCTGGAATTCTTGCACTGACTCTTCCGAGAACTGATAAGGCGGCCGTGTGCCGGTGCGGCCAAACGATTGGCCGAAGAAAGTATTATTGTTATCGACTCCGTCAATTTGCAGGCTGTTGAGGGTTCCCTTTTGACCACCGACGGCCAAATCCCCTCCGCGAGTAGGATCGCGCACGACGCTGGGAGTCAGAGTGGCAAAGTCCAAAAAGTTGCGGCCATTAACCGGAAGGTTTTGAATGGCGCGCTCATTCACGGTCGAAGAAACGGAGCTGCGCGTGGTTTCGACGATCTGGCCTTCAGCCGCAACATCCACCATGGTCGCCGTACCCGCGACGCTCAATTGAATAGAAAGCGGGGTCTGTCCGCCGACTGTGACTTCGACATTCTCGAATGAGGCTTCGGCGAAGCCTTGCACCCCGCTCGCTGTCACTTTGTATCTGCCCGGCGGTAAAACAATAATGCGGTAGTTTCCTTCATCGTCTGCGGTGGCACTCTTGGCAAGACCGGTATTTAGGTTCCGAGCTGTGATTGTCACTCCCGGAAGGACCGCACCGTTGGGATCAATTACGCGGCCCTCGATATTTCCCGTCGTGGCCTGGGATTGGCCGAGAACGGCGGCTGATGGGGTCAAAATAAAAAGGGCTAGCAAACAGAATCTGAGCAGGGGGGTTATCTTCTTGAACATATTCTCCTCGTTTCAGAACTAGAGTTATTTGGGAAGATTACGGCTTGCGGGAAGCGCCGGGAGACATCGAACAGCTTTCCTACCCGAAATCATGCATGGCTTACAAAGATTGCTCTCTGGGCGCGGAGATAATAGTGCAGAGCCCCAACTAAAGCAAGAAAGCTAACGAAAAAATCCTTCGGCAGGGATACACCGGTGCGTCATGTTCGTCGATCAACTGCAATTGGACGCCAGAGAGATAGCAGGCGTCTGCCGCTTGTCGTCTGGAGAATACTCATTACTCCCATGTAACCAAAGCCAAAGAAAAAAAGCGAAAGGAATGGGATCGTTCCCCACATGTGCAAGCGCGCGGCGTAAATAATCGCGAGCAGGAAATACACTGAGAAGCCCAACTCGAGCAACGGCAACAATCCTCGCTTGCGTTTGTACTTCTTGGCCTTCCAGGTTTCATCACTCGTCTGTTCCACACTGTACTTCGGAGTTCGAACAAAGTCTGACTTGATTCCCAGCAGGGCCTCCATGACCGCCCGCGCGTTCGAGAAGGCCAGACCAATGCCCAGCCCCATTACCAGAGGAAGGTGCAACATTCGTGGCGTGCGTCTCTCATCGAGATACCAGACGGCGGTGCCATAAAACAAAAAAACAGAGATCGATGAGAAAAAGAGCAGGGGTAGATCGAGAATCATCAAGTGGTAAAACGGCTGATTGTAACGGACGAGCAGCAGCGGAAACTGGAGAAAACTCAAAACGATCATCAACGGGTAGCTGATGTTCCCCGTCAAACGGAAAAACATCTCGAGTTTGACGCGCAGCGGGAGTGGCGCGCGCCAGATCCTCGGGTAAAGTTTGATCCCGACCTGCATGACGCCTTTGGCCCAACGCCGCTGCTGAGCCTTGAAGGCATTGATCTCAACCGGAATCTCGGCGGGCGCTTCTTCATCAAGCAGGTAAACAAATTTCCATCCCATCAACTGCGCGCGAAAGCTGAGGTCCGTATCTTCGGTCAAGGTGTCCTGCTGCCAGCCACCGCTCAACGCAATCGCGCGACGCCGCCAGATGCCGGCCGTCCCGTTGAAATTGAAGAAGCCGCCAGTACGATTGCGAGTGGTCTGTTCGACAACGAAATGACCATCGAGCATGATGGTCTGCAGCCGGGTCAGCAGATTGTAATCCCCGTTAATGTGAGACCAGCGCATCTGGGCACAGCCGACCAGCGGATCTGTAAAGAAGTCAACGAGCTTTCGCAAGCAATCTGGCTTTGGTACGAAGTCAGCATCGAAAATCGCCAGTAGCTCACCCTTAGCAATTTTAAGTCCCTGTTCCAGGGCGCCGGCTTTAAACCCGGTCCGGTTGGAACGATGCAGGTAATGTATGTCGAAACCCTGCTTCGCATACTTTGCGACTGTCGCCTCCGCCAGCTTTACGGTCTCATCCGTTGAATCATCCAGGACTTGTATCTCGAATTTCTCAGTCGGGTAGTCGATCTCAGTAACAGCCTTTACGAGTCGCTCCACAACGTACATCTCATTGAAGAGCGGAAGCTGCACGGTAATCACCGGCAGATCTTCTTCGACGAATTTGCCCTTGGGCTCGGGAATAAACTTACGGTAGCGCCAGAAGTCGATGACCTGCTTGACGCGGTAGCCACCATAGACTGCCAGCACCGTAAGGATGGCGAAATAAAGAATCAGTATCGTCCAATCAAAAGCATCGAGACGGTAGAGAGGGCTTATGTTGCCGGCTGTCCTCGTGATTGCGTCACAATAACCCGGAAAGTCGTTGCAGAGATCATTGGTAAGGGATGGCGTGGTTGCTGACTGAAAAAAAGAAAACAACATTATGAATTGCTTGAGTAACTAGGACGCCCCAGTTCCTCTGGTACTGCCTACATGCAAGTCGGGCAGAAGATTCTAACCCATGGGCCCTTTTATTAGAAACCGAGAGTCGATCGACGAACTCTCGAAATGACACGAACAAGATTTCGTGTTGGTTCGTGCCGTTTCGTGGATCGTATATGGGACGAGGCTAGATACGACGAAGAGGTGTGCTGTAATCGCTTGGTGAAGAAGTAATTTCTTCCGGTGTTGAGCGGGAGTAGACAGGGCTGTTTTCGCTCTGCTTTGCCGATCTGGGACCGAACATTCGCTGGTAGACACTCAACTGCACCAGGCCGGGCAGTATGAAAAAGACGGAGACAGCCCCGAGCAGTGCGCCCGTCAGAAGTCGCGAAAGGTGACTGTTTTCCCAGATTCCAAAGAAGCCCAAAGCAAAGTCGATTGCCAACGGTGCAGCCGCGATAAACAGCCACTTCCGTTCGGGCGCGTGTGTGCGTTTCAACGAAGTCATCACCGGATAGAAGGCAACTGCAGCGGCAAAGCCAACGTAAAGGCCCGTGCAACGAGTACAAACTGCTAATGGGTAGCCGGCAATATAGAACGACCGCTCGGAAGTTTGATGGCAGACATGGCTGAACGCTTCATAGATAGCGAACGAGAACCACTGCAACCCGTTAGCCTGCGCGAGCGGCGCGGCCACGAGTAACGCCACGAAAAAGAAAGCGCCAACCACAACCAACGACCACATTATCAGTGGCCGCCGATCAGTCACGCACTGGGAAACGTATTGGTTGGAACCTAACATTGCCAATTGCCAATTGCCGATTGCCGATTGCTGTTTAATTTACATCACGACCTTACCAAATCTTCGGCAATTGGCAATTGGAAATCTAAAATCTGATTACCGTGTCCGGCCCACCTTCAATGTGCAGCGTATCAACAAACCGAATGTGCCGCGACTCGGTTGTCATTACCACGGAGTGAGTTCGTTTCCCTGCTCCAAAAAATCTCACGCCCTTGAGCAAAGCGCCGTCAGTTACCCCCGTGGCCGCGAAGATTATTTTCTTGCCCGGTGCCAGGTCATTGGTGTCATAAATTTTATTCGGATCTTTGATTCCCATTGATTGCAGACGTTCGAGCACTAGCTCCTTCGCCGGCACCTTGCTCTTGTCCACATCCAGCCGGTCGTGATCAAACACAAGTCTTGCCTGGATCTCTCCGTTCAAACACTTCATAGCGGCTGCGGTAATCACGCCTTCTGGCGCACCCCCAATGCCGATTAGGGCATGGATATTCGTTCCGGCGACCGCCGCGGAGATTCCCGCAGAAAGGTCGCCGTCTCCAATCAGACGTATGCGGGCCCCTGCTTCCCGGACATCGGCGATCAATTTCCTATGCCGCGAACGGTCAAGAACAATGACCGTCAAGTCTTCGACGTCGCGACCCAGCCGGCGGGCGATGTTCTTCAGATTATCTTTGACGGGAGCATCGAGATCGATGACTCCTCGTGAGGACGGTCCAACTACAATCTTGTCCATGTAAATGTCAGGCGCGTTAAGCAGCCCCCCGCGCTCCGCGGCCGCTAGCACGGCAATGGCGTTGTTGGCCCCCAGGGCGCAGAGATTCGTGCCTTCCAGTGGATCGACAGCAATGTCTACTTCAGGACACGACTCCGCCAGTTCTTCGCTTACGCCAAAACCGCCGCCCACTTCTTCGCCGATGTAAAGCATCGGGGCTTCGTCGCGCTCGCCCTCACCGATCACAATACGTCCGCGCATCGGCACTGAGTCCATGACCTCGCGCATGGCCTCGACCGCGACGTGATCTGAATACTTCCGATCACCCTGGCCCATGGTGCGTGCTGAAGAAATCGCAGCCGCCTCGCATACTCGCAAGAAATCCAGAGACAGCTCGCGCTCTGTCCTTAGCTCGTGACCCATTTCTATCTCTCCTGATTCCGGAATTGCCTGCGAAACAGTGAAGATCGCCGCCGTTCGCAGATGAAGAAGTGCGGCCTCATACTAACAGAGGGCTCCGGGAATTTGTAGCTGGGCCAAGGTTCTCAGGCGGGAAGGCATGGGTCTTCCCACCCTCCCGGTTGGTTTTGTTAGCCGGATTGAACTCAGGACACGCGACCCTTGCAAAGCTCGCTCAATTCCTGGGAATCCACCTGAAAGGCCCATGGTATTCGCACTGTTTCTAGATAAAAGCAAATTGTTCCCCCCGTTGTGGATCAGGGCATCGACGGCAATCCGCTCGTTCGGATACACTCGGAGGCATACCACCGGCAACAACCGTTGCGGAACTTGTCACGGAGACCAACACAGATGAAACCTTCTAAACCTCTCGTGCTCGACTTGAGTGAAGTTGGCGCAGGGGACGTCCAACTCGTCGGCGGCAAGTGCGCCAGCCTGGGCGAACTGTTTCGTGCACTGCTGCCGCGCGGTGTCCGCGCCGTCGATGGCTTTGCTACCACGAGCGAAGCTTACCGATTGTTACTCAAGTCCGCTGGACTCGGTGAACGGCTGCGCGAATTGATGAGCGGGCTCGATCACAACGATATCCGGGCGCTTAACGCCGCCGGTCGCGAAGCCCGTGCGTTGATGCTGGACACGCCCTTGCCCAAAGAGGTGGACCAGGCGATCCTTGGCGCCTACCGAAAACTTTGCCAACGCCTCGACCGTACACCGGAAGTAGCAGTGCGCTCGTCAGCGACCGCCGAGGATCTACCTGACGCCTCCTTTGCCGGACAACAAGACACGCTCCTGAATGTACGCGGCGAGGATCGGCTGATTGAGGCCTGCCACCGCTGTTTCTCATCGCTTTGGACTGATCGAGCGATTTCGTACCGCGCCGCTCGCGGCTTTGACCATTTCGAGGTTGCGCTTTCAATTGGCGTTCAGCCGATGGTGCGCTCTGACCAAGCTTGCTCAGGTGTGATGTTCACCCTGGATACAGAATCAGGTTTCCGTGATGTGGTGGTGATCAACGGAGCATGGGGGCTGGGCGAAGCAATTGTTCAGGGCATGGCCACACCTGACGAGTGGGTTGTCTTCAAACCAACCCTGCAAGCCGGCGCTCGTCCGATCGTCAGCCGCCGTCTTGGTGGCAAAGAAGTGAAGATGGTCTACGGACTCGACGGACGCGGAACGCGCACGCGCGAAGTGGTGGAGGCCCAACGCGGCCGATTCGTGCTGGGCGACTACGAGGTTTTGGAACTCGCGCGCTGGGCCTGCCTGATCGAAGAGCATTATTCAACACTCGCCGGCCGCTCCACGCCCATGGACATCGAATGGGCCAAAGATGGATACACCGGTGAGCTTTTTATTCTTCAAGCCCGGCCCGAAACGGTCCATGCAAGCAACCGCGAGAACTACATCGAAACATACAGACTTACCGGCGACCACCATGCACCGCTCGTTTCCGGCATTGCGGTAGGCGAAAAGATCAGTCACGGTCGCGTTCACGTGTTGGCCGACCCCGATCACCTGGCGGAGTTCAAAGCAGGTGACGTGCTGGTGACTTCGATGACCGACCCGGCCTGGGAACCCATCATGAAACGAGCCGCGGCAATTGTTACGGACCGCGGCGGTAGGACTTGTCACAGTGCCATTATCAGCCGGGAGCTGGGGCTTCCCTGCATTGTGGGCACCGGAAACGCTACTCAGGTTTTGCAGAGCGGAGCCGACGTGACTGTTTCATGTTCCGAAGGCGCGCACGGAAACATCTACGAAGGTCGGATAGAATTCGCCGTTGACCGGCGCGTCGTCGGCGACGAACAGAGGCCGCGCACACAGGTGATGATGAACGTCGGGGATCCGGATCACGCCTTTGCGGTGGCTTCGCTCCCGAATGACGGGGTGGGACTCGCGCGTCTGGAATTCATCATCAACAATCACATCGGCATCCATCCCATGGCCCTGGTGCATTACCCGCATCTGCAGAGTCCTGAAGTGGTCCGCGAGATTGAGCGTCGCATCGGAGAAGAAGATCCTCGCGACTTTTTTGTGCGCCGCTTGGCGGAAGGTATTGGTCGCATCGCTGCGGCATTCTATCCAAAGCCGGTGATAGTGCGCATGTCTGATTTCAAATCAAACGAATACGCCATGTTGATTGGTGGTCAGGAGTTTGAACCGACGGAAGAGAACCCGATGCTCGGCTTCCGCGGGGCGTCGCGATACTACGACGATCGTTACCGGGAAGGCTTCAAGCTGGAATGCCTGGCGCTCGAGCGCGTGCGCGATGAGATGGGCCTTGTGAACGTGAAGGCCATGATTCCCTTCTGCCGCACG
>JACDCK010000100.1 GCA_013817595.1 Pyrinomonadaceae bacterium
CTCCGTTAATGATGGCCCAGTTGACGGGCGCTGCGCCGCGGTAGAGTGGCAAGAGAGAGAAATGAACGTTGATGCAACCTCTCTTCGGCGCGCCTAGAAACTCGGCGGGAAGAATGCGGCCGTAAGCCACCACGACTGCCAGATCAGCATTGTGCGATGCAAACAGACTCTTCGCTTCTTCAGTTCTTATCTTTTCCGGTTGGAAGATTTTTTGACCGAGCAACTGCGCAAGCACTTTGACCGGAGGAGCTGAGAGTTTGTTACCTCTTCCCGCGGGTCTGTCTGGCTGCGTCCAGACGGCAACGATCTCATGACCGTCTTCCATGAGACGCCGTAACGCCGGCACGGCTGCTTCGGGTGTGCCCATGAAAACTATCCGCATAGTTCGGGCGGCGGTTCTGCCGCTATCCGTGCGGTAAGGCTTCGCCTTACCGTCAGGAATCTAAAATGAAAGGAGGCTACGCCTCCCACGTCGAAGCGTAGCCTTGGACAGAATCTTAATACTCGAAAACTGCACTCAACCTTTGGAGTGCGGTGGCAAGCACAGCGCGACACCGCTTTGGATTTGCCGAGCAACCTTCGAACCAAAGCGCCGTCGCCGCTTCGCCCTGGCGGCGCACTGCTCCATAATCAAGCCTCTAAATTTCGTGAAGCGCTAGGTACCTCTTCACAAGTTGAGTGTCGTCATCCGGTCGCTACCCTCTTCCTAGAAACATGTCCAAAAAGCCCTTATTTTTCGCCATTGGCAAGTTTCATCTCGTTATCTGCTTGTCGCAGACGAGCAAAGCTACTCGGTTCTGTATTGAGTGGCAGTGAAACTGTTAAGCCGAATTCCCGCTCCCAAAACTCAAATTGCCGCACTCTTCTCGGCAGAGGCGTTTGTAGTGGCTCCAACTTTGGTAGCAATAGTCTTAGCCTGCAAAAACAGCGCAAGATAGTCGTGCCCGCCGGCTTTTGAATCGGTGCCCGACATATTGAAGCCCCCAAACGGGTGAACTCCTACCAAAGCTCCCGTGCACTTGCGATTGAGATATAAATTGCCGACATGAAACTCACGTCGCGCTCGCTCGAGTCTGCCCTCATCGGCGCTATAGACCGCACCGGTCAAGCCAAACTGCGTATCATTGGCGATCTTCAGCGCATTATCGAAGTCATTGGCTTTGATCACGGCCAGTACCGGCCCAAATATTTCTTCCTGCTCGATGGTCGCCAATGGCTTTACATCAGCGATGACCGTCGGCTCAACAAAAAATCCCTGCTCGCCATCAGAACCGCCTCCCGCCACCAGGCGACCACCCTCCGCCTGACCCTTCTCGATGTAAGCGTTGATGGTCTTGAAGGCCTTTTCGTTGATGACGGCGCTCATACTAGTTTTAGGGTCGCGCGGATCACCTACCTTGATCTGCTGTGTTCGTTCGGCAATCTTTTCCAGCATTGGTTCGTAGACTTTCGCATCAATGATCGCGCGTGAACACGCCGAGCATTTTTGTCCTTGAAAGCCGAATGCGGCTTGAACAACTCCCGTGGCCGCGTCGTCAAGATTGGCATCGTCGGCGACGATGATCGCGTCCTTCCCGCCCATCTCGGCCACCACGCGCTTGATCCAGATTTGTCCTTCGTTGACCCTGGCCGCGCGTTCGTTTATACGCAGACCAACCTCCTTCGAACCGGTGAAGGCCACGTAGCGTGTCTTCGGATGGTCCACCACGACATCGCCCACTTCCGCTCCGGATCCAGTCATGAAGTTTACAACTCCCGCAGGCAGCCCTGCCTCTTCAAGCAGCTCGAAGAATTTGTAAGCGATGGTGGGCGCATCCGAAGAAGGCTTGAGCACGACTGTATTTCCCGTGACTACCGAAGCCACAGTCATTCCCGCCATAATTGCCAGCGGGAAGTTCCAGGGTGGGATAACGGCCCCCACGCCGAGCGGAGTGTATTCGAGACGATTTTCTTCGCCTGGAATCTTCGTGAGCGGTGGCGGGCTGGCATAGCGCAGTATCTCGCGACCGTAGAACTCGCAAAAATCTATCGCCTCAGCGGTGTCACCGTCAGCTTCGGCCCAACTCTTACTAACTTCGTGGATCATCCACGCCGACATTTCATTTTTCCGTTCACGCAAGAGACCGGCGAGACGAAACAGCAGATCTGCGCGGTCTGAAGCGCTTGTATTCTTCCAGGTTTGGAACGTTTCGTGCGCCGTCTCGACGGCCCGATTCGCAAGCTCTTTAGTTGCCTTCTGGAAGCGACCCACTACCTGAGTGTGGTTGGCCGGGTTGATACTCTCCAGCTTGCCCTCGGTCTTGATCCGCTCGTCACCAATCACCAGAGGATACTCGCGGCCCAGCTCACTTTGCACCTTTGCTATTGCATCCCGCATCGCCTGGCCATTTTCTTCGTTGCTGAAATCAGTAAACGGCTCGTTACGGAATTCTGTCGGCATATGAAGCTCCAATGCTGTTTTTCGAGAATATTATCACAGTTGGGACGATGCCCACCCCAGTCGAACCCGCTCAGATGCATACCGTTGTCAGGCCTCGCTCGCCAGCCATGAGATACGCCCCTATGCCTCTCTGATTGCCCTATCGAGAGAATCAATAATAGCGATCGAATATTTACGACCGGGAACCATTGCTTCTACTCTTCCCCGAACTTCAGCTCTTCGAATCCGAATGAACTGGCGGCGCGCTGGAAGAATTCCACCTTCCGCGTACCATCCGAGTTTATGAATGTCTTTTTAACAGCTCGTATGAGTAGCACGAAGAGGTCTAACGTTAGGCTACTGCCGACGCTTTAGCTGCAGAGGAGCCGAATGTTTATAGACTGCAACCGATCTTAGTACGGCAGGTCCGGAGGAGCGAAATGTTTATAGCTACGGCAACCAATCTAATAACGAAGCCCCGTAGGATCGAAACTTTCCTCCGGATGAGCTATTGGCGCGACTACGTCCCACTCCTAACGGAGCTCGGGGAAAGTATTTCAGAGTCCACAGTGCTATAAACATTCCGTCCCCTACCGGATTGGTTTTGTCGTCACAACGCCTGCTTACAAAAGAAGAAGCTGAGACCTTCTATTAGAGGATGAACGCTAAGATCTAGAGCAAAACAACGCGGCCAACGCCTAAGCGCGGCCGCGTGATTATCGAGTGGTTAGGGTCTCTCCCTAAAGTCTACCGCCGAGTAGCTCTTCCTCGTGACCTTCACTCCCACTTCCCTGCTTTTTGCAGCTTCCGGATCTTGCGTCTCACAAGTTCGCGTTTGAGTGGGCTCATCTTGTCGATGAAAACGATACCGTCGCAGTGGTCAGTTTCGTGCAGCATGCAGCGGGCAGTAAGTTCCGTGTCATCAAGTTCAAACTCGTTGCCATTAATATCATGGGCGCGTACGACCGCTCGCAGACTTCTCTCGACAGGGGTAAAGATCCCCGGAAAAGACAAACAGCCCTCTTCCCCACTTTGATTACCGTCAACGTGCAGAACCTCTGGATTGACCATTACGACACGCTGGTCAGGATCTTTGCCACCCGAGCAATCCATGACAAACAGTCTCTTGCGTACACCCACCTGGACCGCGGCCAGACCAACTCCAGGCGCCGCATACATGGTCTCCAACATGTTGCTAATCAGCTTTTTGAGATCGTCTCCGAACTCAGTTACTGGCTCCGCTGGCGTATCAAGTATTGGATTTGGCCACGTAACTATTTGCAATAATGCCATTCTTAATTCCCTGTTTATCTATGCGCGCAGTCACGGCTTCAGACTGCCTTCGATGTTGATATTACGCCGAACGATGCTTGCTTTGCTACCCAGGGCGCAGGAAGGCCTTCCTATTAACGGCCTCTTAATAGCCGCGCAACTGCTCCCTATAGCCTTCAAAGTTGCGCTTCATCTCACCCATACTGTCGCCGCCGAACTTATCCCGCATCGCTGCCCCCAGCACCAGCGCCACCATCGATTCAGCGACCACCCCGGCAGCAGGTACAGCTGTGATATCAGACCGTTCGAATCCAGCTGGCTCGTCTTGCTTGGTATCAATGTCGACTGAGCGCAGCGGACGACGAAGCGTAGAAAGCGGCTTCATGTGACCTCGTATGCGCACTTCTTCACCGTTTGTTACGCCGCCCTCCAACCCGCCGGCCCGATTGGTCTCGCGAATGAACTTCTTCGTTTCGCGGTTGTAGGCGATCTCGTCATGAATCTCTGAACCAGGAAGACTACTGGCCTCAGTGCCGGCTCCGATAGCCACCGCCTTAATCGCCGGAATGGACATCACCGCCTGGGCCAAACGACCGTCCAGCTTTAGGTCCCAGGCTGTGTGTGATCCTAGTCCGGGAAGAAGCCCACGAGCGACGACTTCTAAAACCCCACCCAGCGTGTCGCCCGCTTCGCGCCTTTGATCTATCGACTCAATCATCCGCTGCTGGATTTTTAGATCCGCACAACGCAACGGCGCGTCTTCGGGAATAGCGTCTATCTGATCCCACGAAAGTTCCAACGGCATGTCCGGAATACCACCAAGCTGAATCACATGACTGCGAATCTCCGCGCCGAACGCAACCAGCAACTGCTTTGCGAGCGCTCCGCAAGCGACCCGTGCTGCTGTCTCGCGGGCCGAGGCGCGTTCAAGTATATTTCGCAGATCGCGCACGCCAAACTTCTGTCCACCTGCCAGATCGGCGTGGCCTGGACGTGGCCATTTCAAGCGCCGAGATTTCTCGGGGTCCATGTCCGTCGGCTCGACGGCCATTACTTCGGTCCAGTTTTGCCAGTCCTTGTTTTCGATCATTAGAGCGAGAGGTGAGCCCAACGTCAGGCCATGACGCACTCCACTTAGGATTTCCACCTGGTCGTGCTCGATCTTCATGCGCCCGCCACGACCGTAGCCCCACTGCCTACGCTTCAGCTCATGGTTGATTTGGCTAAGATCGACTGGCATGCCCGCAGGTAAACCTTCGACAATCGCGACCAACGCGCGACCGTGGGATTCTCCGGCTGTTGTGAAACGAAGCATAAGCTCGCAAATCGTAATGAATCGTAGATGGTAGAGCGTCTGTGCTGCCAAGTACTGGTGCAGGTTGACACAACCAGCCGCGTGCTAGTCAACTTCTGCTTATACGGTTGTTACAGCATGGTACCAGATGTTGCGGTTAGGATTCATTGAACATCTCTTGCGCCCCTAATAAGGTCGTAGGGAGTAGGTTCTCGACCAGTTCCAAGCCCGAGCAGGGTTTGGAATGCGGCCATCGGTAACTTTCGGCGGTTGTGCCGAAAGACGAACTCATCCAAGTAGATCTGGAGTTGAGCGCGACTCACACCATGATATGTACCAATGAGCCATTGCTGAAGGTTACCGATCGCGCGGTCGGCCAGCGGCACCACGGATTTCGTACCTTTGCGCAACTCGGTTCTCAGCGGTTGAGTGCGCGCGATGTGATGGTAACCACTTTCTTCCAGACCAGCAAAGCTCTTAAGGCCATCGGTGTAGATGGTCGAGCCTGGGGTCACGTTCTGCTTGATGAAGGCCTTGAGCGTCGTGGTCTTAAAGTCTGGAATCACACCCATGCGGACCCGACCCGAAGCTTTGCCTCGCTTTTCCACGGCGACCAAGACCAGTGCCGCTCGACGTCCTTTGAGTTGGCGACTCCCGCGCAGCCCCGCTTGAGTACCGCCAATCCAAGTGTCGTCGATCTCGACTTCCCCATGGAGCGGTTCGCGAGCCGCATTAACCATCGCTCTGCGAAGCTTGTGCAACATCATCCACGCCGTTTCATAACGCCGCAGTCCCAACTGGCGCTGGAGCAGAAGGGCCGAGATGCCGCGCTTATCGGTGGTCATCAAATAGATTGCCCAAAACCAGAACGTCAGCGGGATTCTTGTATTGTGAAGAACCGTTCCAGCAGTCAGGTAGACTTGGTGCCGACAAGCCGCGCACTGCCAGCATCTTCGTTTCACAATGGCATAGGCTCGGCGGTGACCACATCGACGACAGGAGAAGCCATCCGGCCAGCGACAGAGCGCCAGATAATCTTGACAGGCCTCTTCGCTAGCGAATTGCGCCTGAAACTGCCGCAGGTGCTTAGGAAAGGGCGGACGCGCCACGCTCCTACACTACACCTAGTGGCTTGCTGTAACAACCGTATAAGCAGGAGTCAACTACAGAACCGAGGAGCGGCGACCGGGTCGAATCTCGCGAAAGTCAAGCAACAAAAACCTAGTGGTCCACCGGGTGTGGGTGACGCCGCGCCCTCGCTACCGCTCCTTCTTAGAAACATGTCCAAAAAGCCCTTATTTTTCGCCATTGGCAAGTTTCATCTCGTTATCTGCTTGTCGCAGACGAGCAAAGCTACTCGGTTCTGTGGTCGAGCGGTATGACCTCATCCTAACCAAGCTTCACCAGTACCCGCTGCCACCGTTTTACCTGACAGTCTTTAAGACAATAGATCCTTGGAAAAAATATTGCCTCTACCCAGGATGCCGGCCGGATCAAAAGCCCGTTTCAGCGCCGCCATCTCTCTCAAGTCTCCTTCGCCGTACATTTCTCGCAAGTATTCACGCTTGAGCTTTCCAATTCCGTGCTCCGCAGAGATCGTTCCGCCAACCTTAACCGCTCGACGCACAAACTGCATATAGATTTCCCATGCTTTTGCCGCTTCGGCATCATCGCGCGGCAGGATGTTTACATGAACGTGGTTGTCACCTATGTGTCCAAAGATCGTGTACTTAAGATCACTTGCTCGGAGCGTGTCGTCATAAAAACTCAGCATGCCGGCAAACTCTTCGTCCGGAACGGCCATATCGGTTGACACCTTACGTTGTTTGTAACGGGCAAACCACTCGTTCATCAGCACCGGGAGTTGATGCCGAAAGTCGCGTAGCTTTTCCTGGTCCTGCTCGGTAGTGGCAAACCATGACTCATCAGCCAATGCCTGATGCCGTTCCAATCGCGCCAGCCATTCAGTCATTAAGAGGTCTTCGGTCCCTGACGTAGTCTCCTGTTCAAAGAAGACTGCTCCGGCAGACCCGGCCGGCACTGCCTCATATTTCTGCCTCAGAAAAGAGAGCGACTCACTGTCAAAGTACTCAAGGGCGCGCGCGTCAATTGAAGGTGACTGACGAAGATTCCATTCCTCTACCACCCCCGATTGCTGGTACTGCCGCGTCTTCAACGAGGCCGAGCGAGCATCCGCGACGAACCCAAGCAGCGACTCGTTTGACGCGAAAAACACCACTCCACTCAAGAGTCCGTGCGGCTTCGGCAGCAATCTCAGTTCAGCTTCCACGACGACGCCGAGCGTGCCTTCACTGCCGATGAACAGATCCAGCACGTCCATACTCGGCGCAACGTAGTAGCCAGAGGCATGCTTGCGAACCTGAGGCATGCGATATGAAGGTAATCGAGCCTCAATCGTGCGCCCGGACTGAAGCGGAATCTCGATCCGGCCACGCGCATCCGCGCGAAGTTCTCCACGTCGTAGGTCGATTAAGTCACCCGTTGCCAGCGCAATCCTTAGTCGCTCTACGTAGTTTCGTGTTGGCCCATACTTGAAGGTGCGAGCACCAGATGCATTAGTCGCAATATTGCCGCCGAGGAAACAACTCCGTTCCGTTGGGTCGGGCGGATACAGCAGAGCTTCAGGTTCAAGAAGGCGCTGAAAATCAGCTAGCACCACGCCAGCTTCGACAACCGCCCGACCACCAGCCTCATCCTTGACGATGTTTTTGATTTTGTTCAACCTGTCGGTCGCGAGCACGTAACCACCAAAAGGGACCCGACCGGCAACAGTGCCAGTTCCCGCGCCCGAAACAGTAACTGGTGTTCCCTCGCGCGTGGCGCTTGCCAGAACTTCTGCTACCTGAGCCGCGCTCTCGGGAAAGATGACCCTTGACGCGAACCCGCCTGGCAGATAACTCGCATCGGACACAAACGACTGGATCTCATCAGGGTTGGATTTACTTAGCATCATTCGAGGCTGCCTGCGTTTGGGGCCGTTCCTTCGTGTTCTTGGGCTAAGCCAATTGCAGTTCGCGCTCGCGCAAATACTTAATGCGGTCGCGCAGCTCCGCCGCCCTTTCAAATTCAAAACGCTTCGCGGCTGCGCGCATTTGGGCTTCTAGTTGCGTGATGGTGGCTTCGATGTTTTCCGCCGTGTATTCCTCAATCTCCTCGAGTTCCAGTGGAACTTTGAAGTAGTCTGCTTCGGAAGCCGTGATCAGGGTTGATTCAATGGGTTTGACGATCGTCATAGGCGTGATGCCCTGCTCCCGGTTGTAAACTTCTTGGATTTCGCGACGGCGACGAGTTTCACCCAAAGCGCGCTTCATGGAATCCGTCAGGCGGTCGGCATAAAGAATCGCTTTGCCTTCCGAGTTTCGCGCTGCACGTCCGATCGTCTGAATTAACGACTGCTCAGAACGCAAGAACCCTTCCTTGTCTGCGTCGAGGATTGCCACCAGGGAAACTTCCGGCAGGTCCAATCCCTCACGCAGCAGGTTGATTCCGACCAGTACATCGAACTCGCCGCGGCGCAGATCGCGCAGAATTTTGATACGCTCCAGAGTTTCTATATCCGAGTGCAGGTAACGAACTCTAACGTCAACCTCTGTGAAGTATTCGGTGAGATCCTCCGCCATTCTTTTCGTCAGGGTCGTTACCAGCACCCGCTCATTTCGCTCGGCCCGGCGGCGGCATTCCTCCAACAGGTGATCGATTTGCCCTTTGACTGGATGTATCTCAACCAGTGGATCCATCAAACCTGTGGGCCGAATGATCTGCTCGACAACTTCACCACCCGACTTGGTCAATTCATAAGGACCCGGAGTGGCAGAAACGTAAATTGTCTGTCCGATGCGCCCTTCAAATTCCTCGAAATTCAACGGACGATTGTCCATCGCCGAGGGTAAACGGAATCCATATTCAACCAACGTTCGCTTTCGCGACTGGTCGCCTTCAAACATGCCTCTCACTTGCGGGACCGATTGGTGCGACTCATCAATTACCATCATCGTGTCACGCGGGAGATAATCGAGCAGCGTAGGAGGGGGCTCGCCAGGCTTCTTGCCGGTGAGGTGACGTGAATAATTCTCAATACCGCGACAAAATCCCATCTCCTTGATCAATTCGAGATCGAACATCGTGCGCTGATGAAGCCTCTGCGCCTCGACCAGTTTGCCTTCGGCGATAAGCTTCGGCTCCCACCACTCCAGCTCGTCGCGGATCGATTTGATCGCACGCTTAATGGTGCTCTTCGGCATGACATAGTGGCTCTTGGGGTAGATTGGGACGCGAGAAGTATGCCGCTGAACAACCTCGCCGAGCAGAGGATCAATCGTGGAAATGGAATCGATCTCATCGCCCCACAACTCGATCCTAAACGCCTGGTCCTGATAGCTTGGAAAAACCTCGACCACATCACCGCGCACCCGAAACGTGCCGCGCTCAAAGTTTATGTCGGAGCGTTCATACTGCAACTCTACCAACCTCTGCAACAGGGTCTCGCGCGCAATCCGGGCGCCCGGCTCCAGAAAGAGCAACATGCCGTAGTAAGCATCCGGATCGCCCAGACCGTAAATGCACGACACACTGGCGACCACAATCACATCGCGCCGCTCGAAAAGCGCGCGGGTAGCCGACATCCGCAG
>JACDCK010000101.1 GCA_013817595.1 Pyrinomonadaceae bacterium
TAACTAGCCGCAGCCGAATGGCCGAGAGAAAAAGCACCACAAACAAGATAGGCAGGTAAGTAAGAACCGAGCCAACGTCGGGTTCCAACAGGATCAGACCGCAGGGCAAGGCCAGGATCAGACCCCCGACCGCCATTTCGCTGACCCTAAGTGCCTGCGTGCGATGCTTGCCGAAGTACCAGGCCAACATCATGGCGGTCGTTACTTTGACAAACTCCGATGGTTGAAACTGACCAATGCCGGGAACTTTGATCCAGGCACGTTGGCCATTGATCTTTAGGCCGATACCAGGAATCAAGACCAGCGCCAGAAGTATCAGGCCAAAAGCGTAAAAGGCAGGCGCGATGTTGAGCAGCCTCCGATAATCGGTGACTGCCACCAGAATCATCGCCACCAAGGCAATGCCCAGTCCGATCAGCTGCTTAACCCAGTAAGCTTCTTGCGGCTGCGCATAGCGAATCTGAACGGTGCCAAAAGCTACAATGCCAATCGCCAGCATTGCCAACAACCAGTCGAAGTCTCTGAGTGATTTTTTTTCTAGAAGTGCAGACATCAGGGTCTATTTCCGATTGCCGATTGCCGATTGCCGATTGGTGTGAACATGGTTCCTAGTTTATCGATTATGCGCGCTCTATAATCTGATAAGCGTAAACGGCAATCGGCAATAACCTTCACTGTCCCACAACTGTTTGAGTGTCTTGCGGTTTCTCTGGAGCCTTCCGTGTCGGCTTTGCGGACTTGGCTACCGGGACCGCGCCGGGCGGTTCCTCATGTCGGGTCTTGCGATAGTAAACGTCGTAGATTCTCCGCACGGCAGGTGCAGCGTGTTGATTTCCAAAACCGGAATTCTCGATCAGGGCAATGACGGAAATCTCCGGCTTGAAGGCGGGAGCATATGAAACAAACCAGGAGTGATCTTTGTTCTTACCAAAGTCCCTGCCGAGACTCACGACCTGCGCCGTGCCGGTTTTGCCGGCGATGTCGAAACCAGCCATGCGAATACCCGCGCCCGTGCCTCCGTTATTGACCACACTCCACATGCCTTCCACTACCGTCTGGCTAATCTCCTCAGGGATGGAGACTGTCTTGGGATTGGGGCGTGATGAATCGAGCCCCTGAAATCCCCGAGCCTGACGGTAGTTCGATGTACCCGGTTCGCCCACGGGCTTCAGCTCTTTTAGAAAATGGGGCACATACAGTTTGCCACCAAGACCTACTCCGGCGACTGTGCGCAGCATACTAAGTGGCGTCATTTCCTCGTAAACCTGGCCGAACGATGCAAAGACCGTGTCAATTTCTTTCCAGCGCTGATTACGGCGATCAAAGATCGCCTTAAACTCCGCCGGCGTACGGCTGCTCACTTCGTTGGGTACATCGATTCCAGTTCGTTTGTTCAGGTCAAACTGGTCGACCATGGCCACGATGCCTTCGAGACCCATCTTCAATCCGAGACGGTAGAAGTAGCCGTCGCAGGATTTTGTGATCGCCATTCTCACATCCGGCGTTCCGTGATTGCCCATGCAGCGTGTGAACTTGTTTCCGATCGTAATGCCGCCGCCGCAGACAATGTTTGAGTGCTGGAGCGTGATTGCGCCCTGCTGCAAACCTGCGATGGCCATGGGAATCTTCCAGGTCGAGCCGGGAGGATAGCGGCTCTGTACCGCCCGGTTGATCAGCGGTTTGTCGGGATCATTGAGCAGCGCCACATACTCAGCCCGGCCTTCTTTGGTGCCAATGCGCTGGGAGAAAAGGTTGGGATCGAAGGTGGGCGCGGAAGCGAGTGCCAGAATTTCACCATTGGTGGGATCCATGGCGACAACGACGCCGCGTTTTGTTGCTGAATTACGCAGTTGCTCCTCGGCGGCCAATTGTAGATCGAGGTCGATGGTGGTAATCAGATCCTGGCCTGGTTGCGGCAGAACTATCTCGATTTCATCCTGGATCCTGCCGCGGCTGTCCACGACAACCTTTCGATAGCCATCACGTCCGCGCAGGAAGTCGTCATAACTCTGCTCGAGACCGCTCTGACCCATTACGTCTCCTGGCTTCAGCCCCTTGTCTCTATATGCCGGTTGTTTCAACTGTTCGGGACTGATCTCACCAACATAGCCAAGCACATGCGCCAGCATACCGTTTGGCGGGTAGCGGCGTTGCGGTTGTTGCTCGACGCGAAGTTCGGGAAATTCCAGTTCGCGCGCTTCTACCCAGGCGATGTCACCTGGAGTGGCATCCTGTTTCACCGGAATGGATTCGAAAGCGGGGAGGGATTTTATTTCTTCAAAACGATCATTCAGGATGTCGGCATCCAGGTCGAGACCCTCCGATAGAGGCTGCAACAGCGAGTTTAGTTCCTTACCTCTTACGTCTTCGCGAGAGAGGATCACGTTATAAATAGGACGAGAATCGACGAGTGGGTGTCCATTGCGATCGAAGATAATGCCGCGCGGTGCCGCTATAGGCAACAACCTGATTCGTTGGTTCTGGGCAATCTCCGCATAGTGACGACCGCGAACCACCTGCAGGAGATAAAGTCTCACGCCCAGCACGCTTAGCAGCAGCGCTGCCACGATCTGGACAGCCATCAGCCTGCCGCGAAGATTTTGGGATGTGTCAACAAACTTCATTTGTAAAAATCAGACAGACAATTCGATGACGGAATTCGCTGGTTCGACGTCTTACCGCCTTTTTAACGAACTCGCACCCCGGCGCGCGACTCGCCGCCGCGAAGCAAACTGACGACGCAGGCTCACCTGTTCGGAAAGGACCGAATCGAGCAAGTACATTGCGAAAGTTCCCACCGTAGTCGTTCCAATGAGGCTATAGGAGATGGTCTGCACGAAGGGAGCAGACGGGGGATTTCCTAACGACCGCTGCCAAAAAAAGTATATCGCGCCGTCTATGAGCGTCGCCGCAGCTAGGATCGGAATTCTCAACAGTGCGTTTTCAAGGTTGATGCGAGTGGCGGCGAAGTAGATCAAGTACGCGGTTAGGGTTTTTGAAAACCCTCCCGCGCCCAGAAGACCGCCGCTGGGAGCGTCAATCGCGAGACCGGCAATTGTGCCAACTATTAAGGCTTGCCACGCCTCGCGCTGCAATGCGATATAAACAACGACAATCAGGGGAAAGTCAATATAGGAGAGTGGAGGCCAAGCCTCTCGTAGCGAGAGCTGCAGGATGATGGCGATCCCTAGAACCGCAGCAGTCTTAAACTGAGGCATTACGTAAGAGTGATGAGTGATGGGTGAAAAGTGATAAGCAAGAAGGAACGATGATGATTTCATCTCATCACTTATCGCGCACCACTTTTGTTTTGTCTACATTCGGCAGCGTATGTTCGGGTGCAGGCCGCTGCGGCGGACGATACAGCAGCACCGCCACCTCTGCTAATTGATCCAGCCGCGCGCTCGGCTTGATAAAGATTTGATGTGGTTGAGTGGCAGTGCCCGGTTTCACCTCAACCACCTCTCCCACGGTTAGTCCGGGCGGATAAATTCCGTCCTGACCGGTCGTCATGATGTAGTCGCCGGTTGAGACCTTTTGGAGTCCTGAGACATACCGCATCTCGACAAGACCTGAGTTACCGAGACCTCTAACCGATCCCAGGGCTCCTGATTCGCCAAGCTTTCCGATGATCGCACCGGCTGCTGCTTTTTCGTCAGTAATCAGCATCACCTGCGCGGTCCATGGACTAAGCGCAATCACCCGGCCGACAAGTCCGCCCGGCGTAACGACCGGCATATTTAGGGCGATACCTGAGGAACTGCCGCAGCTGATCGTGACCGTGTTGAACCACACTGAGCCATCGCGAGCGATAACTCTTGCAGCAACCTGGTCGTAGCCCGTCTTTTCTTTGAGGTTGAGCAGCTCCCTTAAACGCCCGTTCTCGGCCACTGCTTCTTGTGCTTTTCGAAGCTCTAATTCGGTAACCGCGAGTTGCCGAGTGAGACGCTCATTCTCCGAAGCTGTACTACCAAAATTATTAAGTTGCCTGTAGAAACCGCCTACCGTGCCGCTCACCCAGGAAGTTGCTCTCTGCACTGGCGAAGCGAGGGCCTGAATTCCGCCTTTGAACACGTTTTGCTTGGTGAAGTTTTCCTGGGCGTCAAAGGCCATCACAATCAGATTCGCAAAAAGCAGCATCACGAGCCAAATAGGCGCGCGCTGACGAATCTCTTTTTGGGTACGACTGCTCGCCATATTCGTAATCGTGAATAGTAAATCGTAAAATGGCCAACTGGTGCTTAAATCGTACCTTGTTTTCCTATTTACGATTTACCATTTACGATTTACGCATTCTTCACATTCCGCTGGTCATAGTGTTTTCCCACTTAACTCGCTTCAAGAGGTCAAAATCAGAGAGCATCTTGCCTGTCCCGAGCACCACTGAAGCCAGTGGATCGTCGGCGATCGAGACGGGAAGACCGGTTTCGATCGATAGACGCTTATCGAGGTTCTTGAGTAGAGCACCGCCACCAGTCAACACAATGCCACGCTCGACGATGTCAGCGGAAAGCTCCGGCGGTGTACGCTCGAGCGCTACACGAACTGCATTAATAATTGTCGACACGTTATCTGCTAAAGCCTCGCGCACCTCTTCGTCAGTCATCGTGATCGTTTTTGGAATGCCTTCAATTAGATTTCGACCGCGCACATGATACGAGAGCGGTTCATCAAGTGGGTACGCCGAGCCAAGCTCGATCTTGATGGCTTCCGCAGTTCTCTCCCCAATCAGAAGGTTATACTTCCGCTTGATATAGGAGATGATTGCCTCGTCCATCTCGTTTCCAGCAACTCGTACGGCCCGGGAATAGACGATACCGCTCAAGCTGATCACGGCGATGTCGGTAGTTCCTCCGCCGATGTCGACAACCATGTTGCCGTGTGGTTCGGTTATCGGCAGGCCGGCACCGATCGCGGCCGCCATCGCTTCTTCCACCAGATAAACTTCAGAGGCTTTGGCCCGATACGCGGAGTCTTCGACGGCGCGACGTTCGACCTGCGTGATCTCGGAAGGAATACCGATCACCACCCGCGGGCTGACCCAGGTTTTTCCATTGTGGGCTTTGCGTATGAAGTGTTGCAGCATCTTCTCGGTCACTTCAAAGTTGGCGATAACTCCGTCTTTCATGGGCCGGATAGCGACAATATTACCGGGAGTTCGCCCCAGCATTTCCTTCGCGTCACGGCCTACGGCTTCCACCTGATTGGTGATTTTGTTAATAGCAACTATTGAGGGTTCGGAGACAACGATGCCTCGGCCCTTCGCGTAGACCAAGGTGTTGGCCGTGCCCAGATCGATTGCGAGGTCGCTGGAGAACAGACTAAAAATGGATTTGAAGGCCATCTAATTTGATCATTTCCCGTCTGTGTAGAATGAGAACTTCCGGTGGGTGGGCGGTCGCGGTTGGCAAATACTTGTGCTCACTAAGAAGACAACGGATAGCAAGATTCTCCACCAACTCACAAATTCAGATTTTGGGTTCACCTCTAAGACAGACCAGCCAGCTCCGAACATCATAAGATACACCTGATTCTAACTTTTGTGCTATCAAAGAAATCGGTTTTCCGGATTAGTCTTCGGGAGCTTGCCCAGTCGCAACAGGGGTATTTTCAACTCGAGCGTTCGGGGGAGGGCCCGCGGAGAAGCGGACCCAGTTATTGTTTGCCGCCTTTGCCTCATTCCATTGCGGCTGCGCAGGCGATGAGTTGTTGCGGGTAGGAAGCGTGAATGTGGAAAGTGGCCACTCCGAAGAATTTGCGGGATTCGACGACCGTGCTCGCTAGTCTAAGGCGAGCCCGAGATAAATGATCGGAGTGCTTCAATATTCGGCTTATTGTCCTCGGGCTTGTCGTACGGCGTCTCGAGGATGAAAGCGGAGTGGGAGAGTTTCGGGTGACGCGCCACCCGCCTCAGCCCGTCCCTCCCGATGTGACCCTGACCGATGTGCCAATGGCGATCCACACGCGAGTGGTATTCAGCCCTCGAATCGTTGAAATGGATTGCCCGCACTTTCTTCGTCCCCACCTCGCGATCAAGTGCCTGGATCGTTGCTTCGAGTCCCTCTGCCGTGCGGATATCGTAACCGGCGGTGAACGCGTGAGCCGTATCGAAGCAAACACCAAGGGGCAAGCCGGGACAGGCCTTCATGATTTCTCGCAAGTGCTCAAACCGATGGCCAATGCACTCACCCTGCCCAGCAGTGTTTTCCAGGAGAATCCGAATCGAACCCAAATCGAGTCCGTCGGCTGCCCGCTTCAAACTCTCTGCACACGCGTCGATCCCATCAGCCTCACACGCGCCGCGCGCGCTGCCCGGATGAACTACTAGGTAGTCTGCCCGGAGAAGAATCCCGCGCTCTAGCTCTTCTCGAAAGGAGGCGCGAGACTTTTGCAGCATTCCCTCATCCGCAGCAGCAAGGTTGATTAGATAGTTAGCATGGATGGCTACCGGTGAGATCCCTGTCTTGCGGCGAACGCGCTTGAACAGCTCGACTTCTTCATCGCTTAGTGGTTTAGCTTTCCACCCTCGCGGATTACGCGAGAAGATCTGCACCGCCTGACAATCAAGCTCGTTGGATCGAAGCAGGGCATTGTGAAGCCCGCCGGAGATCGGAGCATGGAATCCAATGCGTGGTCGCTTGCCTCTTCGCTTAGTGTCCGCGCTCTGTCCCCTGGTGACCCGCTCGTGTTTCACTTCTGTACTTCTTCCATCATGCGCAGCACATTCCCGCCGAGAATCTTTTCGACCTCGGGTTCGGTATAACCGCGCCGCAACAGCTCGCGAGTCAGATTCGGTAAATCTTCGACTGTTGCCAAGTCGCTGAGGGTCGATTGCACCCCATCAAAGTCCGACCCGACACCCACGTAATCTACGCCGACCAGTTTTACGACGTGGTCGATATGGTCAACCAGGCGCGAGACACTCGCACGCGGCAAACGCTTCGCATACTCCTCCATTCTCACCCGATCCCGCGCTATCTTTTTGTGAGCCATCGAGCCTGACTCCTCTTCAGAGGCTTTTTGCACTAGCGAGGCAATCTCTGCATCGACCTTTTTCTTACTGTCATCCCATCCTGGTTCGAGAAATGCAGGGTAGAAAAGGATGCAAACAACGCCACGGCCTTTCGCGATAGTCCGGATCATTTCGTCATCCAGGTTGCGCGGTACGTTGGCAATCGCTCGGCAGCCGGAGTGCGTTGCAATTATCGGTTTTGAGGAGGTGCTTATTATGTCCCAAAACGTCTTATCTGAGACATGGGAAACGTCGACAATCATTCCCAGTCGATTCATCTCACGGATGACACCCTTGCCAAAGTCATTGAGACCTCGTGTCTGCCCCACTTCGTCGTTCGAAGAGCCTGCCCAGCTTGTGCTCACGCTCCAGGCCGGCGACATGTAACGAACACCCATCTGGTAATAACGCTGAACATTTTCAAGTCGCTCGTCTATGGCGTAACCACCCTCGAGTCCCATAAGTGCGGCCAGTTTTCCCTTCGCAGCGATCCGCCGAATATCCGCGGCCGTTGTCGCCAGGTCCCACGTTTCCGGATACCGGGCCGGGAGCGCCCGCACCACGGCAATCTGATCGTCCGCGCGTTTCATCGCGCCGGCACCACCTCCGCCAAACAATTCCGGCTCCACCCAGATAGAAAAGAACTGAGCGTCTAAGCCACCGTCCCTCGCGCGCACATTATCGAAGTGGCCATCGGGCAACCGCCGGGAAATGTCGAGTTGTTCGTCAAGCAAACGCTGAGTGGTATCGGCATGCATATCGATCGCAATTGCGCGCCGATGGATAACAAGAGGATCGTTCGTTTGACTGGTTTCTTTTCGATCGGCAACGGCTGTAGTTTCAGTTTTTTGGGTCATACGGCAGTTTGTAGAGATGCTCAGCAGCAGGATGACGATTAGGACCAGACCGCGTGGGTCGTATTTCAACCAGTGCACCGGAAAGGAGTCACGATTAGAAATATTTACTATTTTAGAGTGCATCTGATTGTGCATCTGAATGGTACGTTGGCCAACTCTTTCTAAGCACCCAAGAATCGCGATTGAGTAGAAAAGAAAAAGCAGAACACCTTGCTGGCTAGTGTGTTATAGAAGGTTTGCTACAACCAATAACAGCACCAACGAGGTGATCTGCGGTGAGCAAACTACAACAAAACCTCCTTCCCATCAAGTTAGAACAGAGCCAAGAGCGACTGACCAGTTTGGCGGGGTTAGTGTTGGTCGAGGAGTTGGGGCGGGCAAAAGGATTATGGGCGCGGGTGGACGAGTTGTTTGGGCGCCCGGGTTCGGGGCGGGGGTACAAAGCGAGCGAATATGTACGCCCGCTGCTGTGGCTGCTGCACGCGGGTGGGCGACGGCTGGAGGACGTGCGGGAGTTAAGAGCAGAGCAAGGAGTGTTAGCGCAAATGGGGTTGCAGCGCTTGCCTTCGGCGGACGCCATCGGAGATTGGTTGCGGCGGCAAGGAGAAGCTGGGGGCGTGAGGGCGGCGCAGCAACTGAGCAAAGAGTTAGTGTGGTCCTATCTGGAATCAATGCCTGAAGAGATCACGATCGACCCGGACGCGACGATCATCGAGGCTAACAAGCGCGAGGCGGAGTGGACGTACGAGAAAGTGAAAGGCTACCAGCCCATGCTGGCGTATGTGAATGAAGTCTGTATTCATCACGAATTTCGCGCCGGGAACGAGCCAGCGGGAGCGCGCGCTTTGGGGTTCATACGAGCTTACGAACGTAAGCTTCCCCCAGGGAAGAAACTCTATCTGCGCAGTGACAGCGCGTATTACCAGGCTGAGGTGATCAATCATTACAGCGAGGGCGGACGGACCTTTAGCATCACGGCCGACAAGGATTGTGCGGTAAAAGGGGCTATTTCTCAGATTAGAGAGCACCAGTGGCAGAAGTTCGGGCTCAAGGACGGCCTGGCCACTGACCGCCAGATTGCCGAGACCGTGCACTGCCTGGAGCATACCAGGAAAGCGTTTCGGCTGCTCGTGCTGCGCTGGCCCAATAGGCAGCCGAGTCTGTTTGAAGCCACTCCTTATTGTTATCACGCAGTGGCAACGAATCGGGCGCCGAGTGCCAGTGAAATAATTTGGGAACACAACCAACGCGGTGAGTCGGAGAATTGGCACAAAGAGTTGAAGCTTGGTTTCGGGATGGAGCAGTTGCCGTGCGGGCAGTTTGCGGCCAACGCGCTGTTCTTTGCGATTGGAGTCTTGGCCTACAACCTGGGCGTGCTTTTGAAAGTGGAAGTGTTGCCGGAAGAGTATCGCCACAGCACAGTGCAGACGCTGCGCTGGCAGTTGTATCGTCTGGCCGCGAAGTTGGTGCGGCACGGACGGCAATGGATCCTGAAGGTACGCACCGACAGCGAGAAGCTGGCGTTGCTGTTGGCGGTGCGAAAGAAATGCTATGAGCTCAGCTGAAAACACTAACGGGTTTCTTTGGGAACGCTCTCTGAGGGCGGAGCCGTCGCTGCCTGGCGCTCCCAGAAAGCGGTTAGGAGGACAGATGTAAACCAGTTTTAGATTTAATCCGGTCTAAGCGTTCACTAGCGCCTGAGGCAGCGGCTTCGGCGTCATATATTCAGATGCTTCATCTATCAATCGCGGATTTCGGG
>JACDCK010000312.1 GCA_013817595.1 Pyrinomonadaceae bacterium
GTTGAGCAAGATCAAAAAGAAGTAGGTCCATGGCCACTCATTCGGCCGGTTGTAAAGACCGAGCCACAGATTGATAGCCATTAACGTGCCGAGCAGCCCGCCGAGCCGCGTGAACAAGCCTAACATAAGTGAGACGGCGATAAACGTCTCGCCCGCCCACACCTGAAACGCGAACGGATTGAAGTGGGGCAGGACCAGGTCGTTGACGAGCGACGCGTGCGGCTTGAACGAGGCATATTTGCCCATCTCGGCCATCCAGTAGCGCAGGCCGCCGCTGCCGTCAGGGTTGTCAGTAAAAGTAGGCGGCATCTTCCAGAGCATCTGTTGGTACCACATAGCGCCGACGAGCAGCCGTGCCAGCCAAGTGTAAACCTTCGCACCCGTTCGCTGTTCCGAGTCGCGCACTAAGCTGAATACCGCGATGACTACACTCGCAATCAGCAGACCCATTAAGACGTAGATCGGAAATCGGCCGTGCAGCGTGCCTCTTTGCAGAAACTGGGAAAGATCATGAAATGGATTGGACATAACTGCTCCTTCAATATCAGAAGAGACTTACCAATAGCCCTCCAGCGACTGCTAGCACGAATATCGTAAAGGCAACCGAGCCCGCTACTCTCCAATTAGTCGAGCGGGCGATTGTAAAGAGCGACGGTAAATTCACAGCAGGGCCAGCGATGAGCATTGCCACCGCGGCTCCAACCGGCGCGCCCGCTGCGAGCAAGATCAAAGCCAACGGAATCTCAAAGAACGTAGGCATTCCAGTGGGACTGCAATCAAAGCCACGCCAATTATCGCCACTCTCTGTCCACCTGATGAGGCAAAAACGCCCACGGGCAGCCACAGCGCAATGGCCATTGAAATCAACACGCCAACGGCTATCAATGGCACTGTTCGGACGGCCACTTGCAAGCACGAGCGCAGGAATGTTGTTAACACCGGTCGTGGGCTTTCTTCGTCGCTAGTTGGACAATCAATCGGTCTGAGGCTGAACAGTTTCTCTACCAGAATTCCCGTCAGGAATACCGCCACGCCGGCCATTGCAATCCGAGTGACCGCGATCCGGTGGTCAAACAGCATGAACGTAAGTATGAGCGCTGCGGGATTCAGCGACGGCGCCGCAAGCATGAATGCCAGCGATGGTCCCAGGCGCGATGATCGTTCGTACACGCTGGAGAAGACGGGGGCCGCGCAGCATGAGCAGAGCATTAGTGGCGCCCCGGCAATTCCGGCAACCAAATGTGATCGTACTTGACCGGCCCCCAGAGCTTGAGCCAACCAGCGTGGCCGGACGAGCACCCGGACAGCTCCACTGATCAGAATGCCAAACAGTAACGCGGGCCAGATCACTAAGAAGTAATTCATCGAGCGCGCAATCACGTTAACCTGTACGGAATTGCCGGGCACCGGAAGGACATTAACGCGTGGTTGGAATCCTGCGCCAGTATTTCGCACCTGCTCGATCACGGCAAGCGCCGCAGTTCCTTTGTAAACTAGAAGAGCTCCCACGATCACGAGCAGGAGCGTCACTGCGTAAATGGCTTTACGATTACCGCCCGCCGCCGCGAGCGTAGCTGTATTTTGACTGGAGAGATTGTCGATGATGCTGTGCTTCCGCGATTAGCGCGTTAACCTTTACTATTTGGAATCTACTATTCAGTCTGTTACGCAAATGTTTTTTAGCTCGTCGAGAATGGTGCTCATTTTGACGCGGAAGAAGTAATTCTGCCGGACTTCAACAAAGCGGACCATGCCGGCCCGGTCAATGATGTAGATGGACGGATGAGGGATGCCACGCTTGTAAGGCGTCCAATCGTTCTTAACGCCATACTGGAGTATCACCTCTCCCTTTTCATCCGATAGCATGGGAAACGGTGTTTCTGTCTTCACCTTGTACTTGCGCAGTGAATCAGGAGAGTCAGGCGAGACTGTCAGCACTTCCGCCTCGAACTGTTTGATCCGATCGTAAACGTGGCGCACCTTCCCAAGGTGCAGCAGGCAAATCGGTCACCACATGCCCCGATAAAAGAGCAGCACGATACTGTGTCTGCCGGCAAAGTTCGCCGGGCCCAACAACTGTCCGGAAGTCGCCTCCGCCAGCGTAAACTCAAACGCCTGATCACCCGGCTTGAGGATTCCAGTTCCCACTACTCACCCTCTGGGAAGTCATGCCATTTCCGACGACACTTCCCAAGCTGAACGAATAAGGACTGACTCGAGTGTGGTCTCACTTTCCCGTCAGCGCAAACGGTTTCGCGCCCAGCACGCGCCGGCTCGCTCGCTCCTGCACGAAAATCACTGCTCGGAGATTGTCGCGCTTCCATCCATTGACGATGGTCACGATGGGTTCAGAATGGAAGGTGCCTGCCTCCGCGGCATTGACAGTGCCGAGGACCTTGAGCTGCCGCACGACGGCGATATGGCGAAGGGTCCGCCCGGCGTTCTCGCCACGCGAGACCTGAGAATGCAGGTCGTTTTCGGTAATGGCCAGCATGACCTCCGCTGTATCGCCAGGGCTAACAGCTGGGATGTTTTCCACGCGGATCAAAAGGGGAATGCCGTCCGGTTTCTTTGCGGCCGTATTTGGCGCCAGCGAGACTTGCACTGTCGCCTTCGCCGCGCGGGCCGCGTTGGAGATCGCTTCGCGGGCCTTGTTCATGTGGCTGCCGACGAATTCCGTCTGGCCATCGACAATCATCTGCGGCGTATAGACGCCATCCCTGCCGAAGGCTTGCGCGTATTCGCTTTGGCGCGCGCTGAATCCGGCGTCGGAGTAGGGATCAGTCCAGCCGAGGCGATTCCAATAGTCCACGTGCTCGCCCAGCGCGATCACTTCCGCGCCGGGAACCGGCTGCGTTTTTTCCAGTTCAATAAGCACGGCATCGGCCGGTGGGCA
>JACDCK010000102.1 GCA_013817595.1 Pyrinomonadaceae bacterium
TGTATTGTGAAGAACAGTTCTGGCAGTCAGCGAGACTTGGTACCGACAAGCTGCGCACTGCCAGCATCTTCGTTTCTCAATGGCGTAGGCTCGCTCGTGACCGCATCGGCAGGCGAAGCCATCCGGCCAGCGACAGGCCACCAGATAATCTTGGCAGGCCTCTTCACTGGCGAATTGAGCCTGAAACTGCCGCAGATTCGTAGGAAAGGGCGGACGCGCCACCCTTCGATACTATATCTAGCGGCATGCTGAAACAACCGGATAAGCAGAAGGCGGCTAATAGCTCAAATTTTTCACCGCCAGAGTAAATTCCTCACATTGCTCGCGGTTGGTCGAACCCCAACTCCCTGGCGCTGCTGAGTGGCTTGCAAGCTTGAGGCGGGGACAGGGTCCACCTTCCTAACCTGCAAATTACCGTAGGCACCTTGCATTTTCACACAGCCCATAGCAATAAATAGCAATACGCTCACCTTGACAGTCTCGCTGCGGTTCTCTTAGCATGACGTTCGCTTGCAGCGACGTATGATAGTCGGCGCAATGTTAGTTGATGCTCTTTGAAGTGCGCGTGCCCGGGGGAGTTTAGTAGAGCCAGACACATGTTCGGCAGTGGGGCAGCGATTGGCAGGAATGCCTCTCACCCAGGTATACAGGCACGTATGTCAATGGTAGACGGCTTCCCTTACAAGGAAGAGGTTGGGGGTTCGAATCCCTCCGTGCCTACCATTTACTATTGTCAGGATAGAGATTCTTGCTGTCTTCGGACAGACATAGTATCGTGCGGCAGGGCACGATTTGATAGATCGAATAGCTTGCCCTACTTTTTGACATCGGGTTTGAATACGGAGTCGTAGTTCAGTTGGTTAGAACGCCGGCCTGTCACGTCGGAGGTCGCGGGTTCGAGTCCCGTCGGCTCCGCCACTTTTGAAGCGGTTGTCCTTCGACAGATTAAGGGCAACCGCTTTTCGCTTTTGCATTCAGAATCTTTTGAACCCACCTCCCAACTCGCACCGACAATCTGCACGTGGCCGGTATGAGGAGGCCCTAGTCAAACGACCATAGGACCTCGTCAGTTTTGAGATCAAGGATAAAGAGCTTAGCGAAATAGCAGTGACAAGCCTCGTCAAGGATCGAGGTAGCAAGCGAACTCTCCGGCCCTGGACCAACCGACTGGATAGAAGTTGCCAGGCATGAACTGCTCGCCCGGTCGCTGTCTATAATAACTCCTAAAGCGCTTGTTGCTTGACCTTTGAATTTCAATTCGACAGGGTTTGTTATGGAATGCGCCAGTCATGTTGCCCTGCCCGCCTGACGGCGCGCAAGCAAGCGCAAGAACACAAAAACAAGGATTAATGAAGAGAGTTCCCTTCGTAGGGTCATGCTGCTATCCCGCCGAATGTTGAACCATTGAAAGGTGGGTTTAATTTTTCTGGGTTCCGCTGGCTAAATTCCTGAGGAGTATACTCAAACCGCATCCTGTGACCAGTTTTCAAGGTACTACTTCGATGATCACTGTGGCCGAAGCCATTCAGATTGTTAAGGAGCAGACTCAGACGCTGTCTCCCGAGCGCGTCGAACTTGACGATGCCTTAGATCGATTTCTCGCCGAAGACGTCATCGCCGATTCTGACCTGCCGCCTTTCGATCGCTCCCAAATGGATGGTTACGCAGTGCGGGCTGCTGACACTCAGAATGCCCCGGTGCGCTTGCGTATTGTGGGCGAGTCGGTGGCGGGCGCGGGCTGGCATAACGAAATGCTGGCTGGTCAAGCCGTGCGTATCATGACCGGCGCACCAGTGCCCAAAGGCGCCGATACCGTGCAGCAGGTGGAGCTAACGCGCGAACTGGATGAAGGAGCGACCGTTGAGATCCAGCGCCCTGCTTACCTAGGGAAAGCAATTGTTGGCCGCGCCAGTGAGATCAAAGCAGGCGAAACAGTTTTAAGGGCAGGCGAACGGATCAATGCGGCGATGATGGCCGTGCTGGCATCGTTTGGCCAGGCGAAGGTGACGGTTGGGCGTGAACCCAGGGTTGCGGTGCTCGCAACAGGCAGCGAGTTAGTAGCAGTAGATCAACAACCCGGTCAGGACCAGATACGCGACTCGAACAACTATTCAATCGGTGCCTACGCCGCGCTGGCCGGCGCCATCGTCGAACTGATGCCCCTCACCGGCGATGACCCGGGCTTGCTGAAGCATCAGATCGCCACGGCTGCCGAACGCTCCGACGTTGTTGTCACCTCGGGCGGCGTTTCGATGGGAGTCTATGATTTCACCAAGACGGCCCTGAAAGAACTTGGTGGAGAGATATTCTTTGAACGTGTCTCGCTGCGTCCCGGTAAACCAACAGTTTTCGCACGACTGCCAAACGGCGTACTCGTATTTGGTTTGCCGGGAAATCCGGTGTCGGTCTCGGTGACCTTCAATCTGTTTGCGCGTACTTCGTTGTTGGCAATGCAGGGCGCGCATGAGCCGGCGCTTGAAGAGGAATGGGCCATACTCGAACGCAGCGTAAAAGGATCAGTCGATAGGGAGAGTTATTTGCCAGGCCAAATAAGAACCGGGGAAGCGGGGCATCTCTTGGCCCAACCTTTGAAATGGGGAGGATCGTCGGATTTCATCGCGTTCGCGCGAGCGACTGGACTGATTAGAGTTCCCGCCGGAGTTGCGACGCTCGAGATAGGATCGACGGTACGAGTCGTACGTTTACCGTCGTGAACCAATCGTCTGCGGAGAAGGCAAGCTCACATCCGCACGCTGTCACAGCTATTCCTGGCGTTGGTAGTTTCGATTCCGAGAAAGTTCAGGATGGCCTCAAGTTTGCGAAAGAACCCGATCTTGTTCAAGAGTGGATTAAGCCAGCCATTGGTGATGCAGTAGTGCATTTCAAATGGTTCCGTGTGGTGCACCTGATGATGCCGTGGTTCCAGGACTAGGCGCATTCGCTGCAACCAGCGTACTCCGGCGGAAGACTCTTCCTGATGCGCCCACTTGTGAAAGACGTTGGTCGCGACTGTTGCGGCGGTCATTAAAGTTGTGCACAAGATCGCAAACGCGAGCAGACCATCCTGGCTTACCCAAAGCAGATACTGGCACAGCGCGAGGATGGGAAGGGCCAGAATGCACACGTTTCCTACAATACTCACGAGCGTGTGTTTGCAAATGTCACGGGGGAAAATGTGGTGTTGCCGAAACGGTTTAATCAGTGCCGGGCCTACCACTGGAGTATCTTCCGAGAAGTAGGTGTCTGCGGCCCAATGTACCAACCCTCCGATGAAGTCGGCCAACACTAACGCGAGTGGAATGGCGAGTGCCGCCAGCCAGAGCAGTTCGAGCTCGGACAGACGATCGAACGAGAAGTAGACATTGGGGACAAACAGGACCGGAAAAAGGATTGACGTTGAATGTTCCAGGAACGCATGAGCCGGAGTAGAGTGTTCTGCGATCCCACTGTATCCGGGGGGAGAACTCGCCGAGCCGTGCGGCGTAAGGACCACTGCCGCCGCCAACTGATCAGTTTTCGCCTGCGGCGGCGAGCTAATTCGCTCGTTTTCCAGATCGATGGGATCTTGAAGAAGAGCTGACATTACTCAAATAGTGATGATACGCGGCTTGCAATAACCTTCAATCGAGATTGCCGCAATTCTGTTTGTGACAACTTTAAACCCGGCAAATCCCGGCAGGCTTTCCATCCGCTGGCCGACATTTTTGTCAAAATTTTGCACGCCATTGATGCCCTTGAACAGTGTGGCGATAACGTAGTCAGTTTCCTTTTGTGGCTTAGGGCCCTGTCCCACGGGTGTCCAGAACATACCAACCATAAATCGTGAGAGCTTTCGCGTAAAGTCTGAACCTTCCAGTCGAATCCGGGCTACCTGCCAATAAAAATTGGAATGAATTGCTTCCTCCTGAGCGATGGCGCGCAATAACTGTTCAAGCACCGGGTGACCCGCGAGTTTCCATAGCCGGCGGTAGCCCTGCAGCGTGGTCATTTCGTTGATGGCGCCCCACACCATGTGGACGCCGGAAAAATGTCTCCCAAACATTTTCGCAATCCATGAACTGATCTGATTCTCGACGGTGTAACTCCGCGGAATGGCCGCTTTGGCATCATTCCGCCAGTCTTTACTGGTTTGAATACCTGCTGCGTTCATGAATCGGTTGATCAACCTGGCATGCTCATACTCTTCCACATTCCAGCGATCCATAAACTTGCGAAAGAATGGGTTCCGACCCGTCGGAGTGCGCAGAAGCTCGTTGTAGTAGACCTCTGTATAGCTCTCCACGTCGCGCATGTAATATAGCACCGGCACGAACTCGGGACTGATGGGATAGTTAGCCACCTCATCCCAGCGAATGCTATTAACGAACTCCTTGCTCAGCGCACGCGGCTGCTGTTCATACCAATCAAGGACCTCTTTATCTGTTTCAAACATGAGGAGACCCTCCCGATTACGGTATAATGAAGTGTTACTGTGGATGTCTGACCTTACGAGTACTGCCCTGTGATTGGATTTTCCGACTGAGATTATTCTGATATGCTGATTAAAAGGCAATAGTCATTTTGCATACTTTGCCATAGGCTGCGAAGTATTCTTTATATCTACCTCGTTAATCCGGTATCCCATTCGCAGGCCCCAGAACTCATGCAGCAAACTAGCGAAAAGTGGAATTCTTTAGAGTTGCGTATGAAAGAGTTATCGCATGTTGACGAACATGGCCGCGTGCGGATGGTTGATACCAGCGTAAAGACGATGACTTTCCGACGCGCAGTGGCTTCGGCGCGCGTGTTAATGTCGGCTGACACACTCGCCGCATTGGAGAGCCGCCGCACTCCCAAAGGCGATCCGCTGGAGGCCGCCCGCCTCGCCGGTATCATGGCCGCCAAAAAAACTGCGGAGCTAATACCGCTTTGCCACCCACTTCCCTTAACCCATATCGAAGTACGCGCAAATGTGAACGAGAACGGTGTGCACCTAGAAGCAGAGGTAGCCACGAACGCTCAAACCGGGGTCGAGATGGAAGCCTTAACTGCGGTCTCTATCGCGGCGTTGACCGTATACGACATGTGCAAGGCGCTGGACAAAGGAATACGGATTACTGAGGTGCGACTCGAAAGTAAGACAGGCGGCAAATCGGGCGATTATCAGAGAGAAGACTCTGATTTCTGATTGAGTGGAACATCGTCGATTTGTTTGACGTTTACGACGTTTACGAGGACGAGGGTTAAGTCGGCTAGATTGATGAGAGCTAATTGGGACCGGGTGGTGCTGAACTTACTGGAGATTTAACGATGAGAGTAAGAATTTCCCACGATGCGCGCCCTCAGGCGATGACGTTGCTGGCCGCAGCTGTAATATCAATTGTCCTCTGGTTCATCCCCTTTGCCGAAGTTTTGACCTATCCCTTCCGAATTTTTGTGACCTTTATCCATGAGGGCGGCCATGCGATCGCTGCATTGCTCACTGGAAACTCAGTCGGGAGCTTGAGTGTGGCGATGAACGCCAGCGGCGAAACTTACACGACACAAGGTGGACTGGTGTCCCAAACTTTTGTGGCGAGCGCTGGGTATCTGGGTTCAATGGCCTTTGGCGGACTGCTCCTCGTGCTGATTCGCAAAGCGATCGCCGCCCGTATTGTATTGATCGGATCCGCCGCGGTGATCTTCGCTCTTACTCTGATTTATGGAATCTTGACACCAATCTTTTCGTGGGGCGTGCTCTCCGGTATTCCCTTCACTTTTCTTGCGGGAGCATCTCTCTCAGTTGGCCTGGTCGCGCTGGCTAAATTTGCAAGCGCGCGGGTAGTTACCTTCTTCGTCAGTTTTCTGGCAGTCCAATGTGTCTTGAATGCGCTGCTGGATCTAAAGACGGTTTTCTTTCTTTCCTCGCCGTTTGCGACCCGCGTTCCCACGGACGCGGTAAACATGGCAAACGCCACCGGCATTCCCGCGTTCATCTGGGCGACCATCTGGATTGCCATCGCACTGGCTATTCTGACTCTTGCGATGCGTATCTACGTGGTCACGCGAGATTCGAGGATCCAGCCCGATCTTCGGTTCGAAGAAATCCCGCGGTCTTAGTCCTTCAGCTCCACGCCATCAACGACACTTGCGAATGACTCCCTGGCTTCCGCGCGTGAGAGTGAAAGTGCCCATCTCTTGCGTGACGTTGAGGCGAATGGGGCCGGGTCCCTCTCCGACGTACGTGCCGTTTAGAGCGAAGGGGCATTCGGAATCCGTTCTTGAGAGGGATCGGCGATGGTGCCGTGGGCGCTGTCGAACTCCACGCGGGGGAACGTGCAAGGAAGTTGAAATCGGCGACTGAGCAACGCTCTAAAACTTCAATTGGTAACGTACAGTGAGGCTGCGCCCCGGGCCATCGATGCCCCAGCCCGGATTCCGATGGCTCTGGTCGGCGATATTCTCGAAGTCGATGGAGATCTGCTGATCCTCAGTGAGGTTGAAGCCGCCGCGCAGGTTGACCAGGCCGTAGCCGGGTATTGCGGTAAAGAGCGGCGCTGATTGCGCACTACCAAGCACGCGGTTCTGCACTTGCTCGAGCGTTTCACTCGTTGCAATCAGAATTCCCCCAGCCGATCCGCATTGCCCCATTGTGCCGGGAGTAGTCAACCCACGAACGCAAGCACCTCGGCGAAAAAAATTCTGAATGTTCGTGCGCGAGCGGGCTGCCCCGGTGCGCCGGTCTGAGAGATCGAGTGATGAGAGTCGATCCTGACGCCCGGCTAGCATTGAGTAAGCCTCGATCCAATAGCGTTTGGCTGGTGGTCGGTAGGTTAAGCTCAAAAACCCCAGTTGTGGCGGGAGGCCCGCGCCGCCGAGGTTTGTCGGTTCTCCTGTGGATTTGTCTTCAGCACGCACAAAACTGTACTTCCCCGTGAAGGCCCACGAGTCTGCCGGCCGCACGTTAAGCGTGTATTCGAGGCCCTTCAAGCGCGTGGCACCGAAGTTTGCCTGCACCAGAACCGGCGCCGCCGAGAGTGGCACGAATACCGCGCCGTTGACGTTCTGGCGCTCAATCACCTGGCTGCCGAGGCGCAGCCCTACTGAGCCCGGCGGCAAGATGAGCGTCTGCCGGACGAGCGTGTCGTTGTAGTCCAGCAGATAAACCGTTAGGTCGGTGTCAAAACGCGTTTTACGGTAATGCAAGCCCAGGTCAAAGTTATTGGTGGTTTCTGACGACGGAGGTGAGACGGAAATGCCCGTCGAGACTGCGCTCTCATCTGCGGTGCTTCCGACTACCCCGTTCAGACCGGCTAGATCCGACGGCGCAACCTGGTAGCCCACTCCCACCAATCCGACCGAACCAAGGGCCGTGATGTTCGGGGCACGAAAACCGCGGCTGTAGTTGAAAGCTATGTTGAGGCCGTCCGTGACTGTCGCCACCGCGTTAATGCGACCGGAGAAATTGGCGACGCGCAGAGAATCATCGGGAAATAACGGCTGCCCATTTACGAGAGGACTGTTCGCCACACGGGAGCGGTAGGATGCGATGTTGTAGCGCAACGCGCCGCTGAGGCGTAGACGCTCTGGTATGGTCTCCCAGGAATCCTGCATGAAGAGACCACCAAGAAGGTAGCGAGCGCCGTTGGGAACGCGGGGACGTGTCAGCGTAGTCAGGCCGGTTGAAGGTTCAAAGGTATACGAGAGAGCATTAACATGATCGCGATAAATGTCGCCGCCAATCAAGAAAGTGTTACCGCGTGCCAACTGCTTATCGAGGAAAAAGTTGAATCCGTAGGTACTGGTGCGCTCTTTGTCGTGGATGATTCCGGCCAACGGGTTTCCTTGTCCGCCTTGATTAACGCGCTCTTCGCGCTGGCTGTTGTATGAGACAGTGAACGAGCCATTATCAAAGAAGCCGACGCCCTGTTTGACGTAGCGCAGGTAGCCGAAGTCGAGCATCAGGTTGCGCAGATCGGCAATCAGATTCCCATCGCCGCCCAGTGTTTGATCGTAGCGCTTGCCACCGTCCTGCTGGCTGCGCTGATACCGGAAGCTTAACTGCTGATCGTCGCGCGGTGCGTAGGTCAGGTGCAGTGTTCCGCCGTATTGGGTGAAGGCAGTATCGGTTAGTCTTGTACCCAGGATCTCGGAAGATAAACCTAAGAAACGCGTCACCGCAGCGTGGCTATCAATCCCGTTGCCGGGCCGGAGCGTGTTGACGCGGCGACTGCTCACATTGACCAGCATTCCGAAGCGCCGCGTGCCGTAAGTTAAAAGCGTATTGCCTCCGAATGAGAGATCGGCGCTATTGAAGAACGTATTCACCTCGCCATGCACAACCGGAGTGTCGAAACCAAACTCGGGCGTTCGCGAAAGCAATTGCACAGTGCCGCCGAGCGAGTCAGAACCGTATTGAGCGCTGTTCGTTCCACGCAGGATCTCGACTGTGCGCAGCGAACTGGGATCGTTTAAATTAAAGAAAGTATTGATGCCGCCGCGCTGTGTGGACTGCGTCGTGCGCACTCCATCAACGTACACGCCAACTTCGGTCAGCCCTCGTACCACCACCGCCCCGACAGTTGGGCTGGTGCGTTGCAGTGAGATACCTACCTCTTCGTCCGCCACCTGCGCAAGCACACCCGTCGACCGCTGCAGGATTGCGTCATCTCCGATAACGTTGACCTGCTGCGATACCCGGTCGATGTCCTGCGCCTGGCCGGTTTCCGCGGTTACAGTTACCTGATCCACGATAGAGGCCACGTCCATCACGATCTTCATCTCAACAGTCACGCCCGTACTTACCTGTACTGATGAATTGTGTTTACCGAAGCCGACCTGCGTTACTCTAATCTCGTATGAGCCGGGCCTCACATTTTCGAACCTGAAACCTCCCCCTGCATCAGTCGTGGTGGTGGCCAGAACTGCCTGGTGTTGATGCACCAGCGAGACCTCGGCGCCGCTCACCGCCGCCTGCTTTTGATCTTTGACTACACCGACAATCTTGCCCTGTGGGTTTTGTTGAGCTATGAGAACTGCAGGCATCAGCACCAGAACGACAGCCCCCAACAAGCCGGGGTTGAATGTTCCCATTGATCTCCCGAAAGCCATCCTCGTTCGTTTCATTCTTGTAATGTGATTGAGCGTAGCGGCCCAGTCAGCTTCAGAACCCGTACCCATCCTCGCTCAGACTAACCTCTACCGCAACTTATGAGTCTTCCTTAAAGCTTTTGGTTCAGAGGTTTCTGACTGCGGCTTTTCCGAAGCCTCGCTTTTCATCCATCTGTGTCATCCGCCTTGATCGGTAGTTGGTTGCATCTGCCGTTTCGCACTGGGACACAATCGGGGTATTATTTGAAGTTTACGAAAGGCCGAGAATTCCCTCCGTGTGGTCAGCGAGCGAGTTTGGATATGCCGGAAGAAGCTATTGAAGTCCGCGGAGCAAGGGTTAACAACCTAAAGAATATCTCCTTTTCGATTCCCATCAACCAGATGACGGTGGTCACGGGCGTGAGTGGTTCCGGAAAGTCGTCCTTGGCTTTCGACACCGTTTATGCCGAAGGTCAGCGGAGATACGTTGAATCACTGTCGGCGTACGCTCGTCAGTTTCTCGAGCGGATGGACAAGCCCGACGTGGACGAGGTACGAGG
>JACDCK010000313.1 GCA_013817595.1 Pyrinomonadaceae bacterium
ACCTCCAGGCGAAGCCTCGCAAACAACGCATTGGTGTCAGTTGGCGTGCCGGCAAATCGCTGTCTCGTGTACCCGATCCAGGTAATCGCTTCCTGCGAGCGACCTGCTTCGCGGAGAGTGTCGATAATATTCAAATGAGCAGTATCGATGCGCTCACCCTGAGGGAAGCGATCGATGTACTGGGCATATCTGTCTGCGGCGTCTGAAGGTTTACCCATGCGTAGCAGGGCAGCGGCGCTGAAATTGAGTCCTTCGCGGCCTTCCCTGGTTGAACCGTATTCGCGTACGAGCCGATCGAAAGTGGAAAGGGCCTCCGCATTGCGGCGCGACTGGAGATATGACCTTCCGATGCCCAGCAGTGCTTCCGGTACTCTGGCTTCCTGGGGGTAGTAGTCGATAAAAGCTCTCCAGTGCTCGCGCGCCTCTTCGAAAGCGCGGTTAGTCATGTAGATATTGGCCCTGCGCAGATGTTCTGTCGGACTTAAACGTAACAGCCTCTGGTCTGCACCACGGGAGCTGTCATCGCTCCGACGCACTGAAGCAAGCGCGCCGTCATTGGCCGATTGAACTGATCCGGCAACGGGCCGGACGCTCAAGCTATTCGCTGCCGAGTTCGCCGGATTGACCTGTTCTACGCCCAGAGTCACTACCAGAGATAAAAATGACGCTATTAAAAGTTGCATGTTAATCATTTGCTGGCTCTTATACTCCCCTTGTGTCGACCTACGCTTCGATGATCTCAAAACTCGAAACGATTTCCGCGGTTGGTCTTAATGTAGCGGCAACACTGCAATATTTTGTCTGGGAAAGCTCAATTGCCTGCGCCACCGACTTCTCGGAGATATTTCGACCCGCGATGATGTGGTGCACCTCCATCCTTGAAAAGCTTCGCGGGTGGTCGTCGCGGCGCTCGCCATGCACTTCGACGCGGTATTCCTTAACGTCCTCACGTTTCTTTTGCAGGATGCCAATAACATCGACTGCCGTGCAGCTCGCCAGGGCAATGAGCAGAAGTTCCATCGGGCTGGGAGCTGCGCCGCGGGTGTGATCTGAGTCGAGCGTCACCGCGTGTTTGGATGGAGTGATACCGATGAAAAGATCGTTGCCGGCAAAGTGAACAATGCCCTTGGGATCATTCAAACTCATTGTCGAACCTCCGAAAAGGCAGCATAACACATGCCTTTTCTGAGTTCGACCAGGCCGGTCGAGCTCTAATGCGGGTGGTCCCAAGAGACATTCGTACGTAACTTTGTAGTGCAAAGACTCTAGGATCTGTACTGTTTTGGTCTGGGTGATCAGGGGATGCAGGCCCAGTGGTTTCACAGCCCGGACCAGTGTCTAACAAAAGCCACAAAGAATTCGAGAACTCGCCTTCTTGAACCCGTGGGCCCTCGACGCTTGCCTTGAAGCGTTTGTGGCACAAGCCTTGTAAGAGGCGGGGTGTTCGCGTGTTTCAGGAACGCCCATGCAAGTCAGCGGCTGGAGGGAATCGAGATGATTAGAGCAAGAAGAGGTTTTGCGACGATTGTTGCTATTGGCCTACTGTGCGTCGGCTTTACGGCTATCGCGCAACAACGCAGTTACCGAGGGACCTATCAATCGGTTCTGCAACTAATACACCGAATCGAAGATCGCACAGACCTATTCCGTAATAGCCTGGACGCGGCGCTCGATCAGAGCACTCTAGACGGGAGTAGCGCCGAGGACAATATAAATCTTTTTGTCAGAGATTTTGATGCTGCGGTGAGTCGGTTGCGCGAGCGCTTTGACCGGCGGCAGTCAACCGCTGTGGACGCACAGGAAGTTCTCAACCGCGCAGCTGCGATTGAAGACTTCTTAAGACGCCGTCCTGCCGACGCCCGCACCCAGCGGGCCTGGTCTAACCTTCGGTTGCAGCTTAATCAGTTAGCTCGCGCTTACAGTGTTACCTGGTCTGCGCGTAGTCGCGTAAATCCAGGTACAGGACCTTATACTGCCAGCCGCCTCACCGGAACGTATCGTCTCGATCCGACCAAAAGCGACGACCCGCGCGAAGCCGCTGAGAGAGCCACGCAAAGTCTGCCTTACAATGATCGCCAACGGATCAGTGACGAGGTTACATCGCGATTGGAATCGCCGGACCAGCTGGCGATTGAAGTGCGAGGACGAACTGTGACCATATCGTCCTCGCGCGCCCCGCAGATCAGTTTTGAAGCCGATGGCTCGGAAAGGTTGGAGGCCAGCAGAGATGGGCGAACCACACGGGCGCGCGCCACGCTGACGGGCAACCAGTTGATAGTCACCTCTTCCGGCGACCGACAAACCGATTTCAATGTCACCTTTGATCCGATTGATAATGGTCGCAGGCTGAGTGTCACTCGTGGTGTTTACGTGCAGGGTCTCGAAAGACCTGTCGTGGTTCAGAGTACCTATGATAGAACGGCTGACACTGCTCGCTTCGATATCCAGACCGGCTCCGATTCCCCCGCCACAACGGGCGGCACCAGCAGCGACTTTATCGTGCCAAATGGGGAAACTATCGTGGCAGTTCTGAATGAGGGACTCTCAACGAGAAATGCAAGGGATGGCCAAACGTTTACCGCGACAGTCCAGCAGCCGTCCCGGTTTCAGGGCGCAACGATCACCGGGCGGGTATCAAATCTCGAGCGCAGCGGCCGAATCACTGGAAGATCGGAGATGACGCTCACCTTCGACAGTATTGGTCTTCGTGACGGAAGGACCTACCGATTTGCTGGAATACTCCAGTCGGTACGCACTACGGACGGGGAAGTCGTGAAGGTAGACAATGAAGGATCTGTGAGGGACGATAATCAAACCACCAAGACTGCTCAGCGAGCCGCCATTGGCACCGCATTGGGAGCCATAATTGGAGCCATCGCTGGGGGAGGGA
>JACDCK010000103.1 GCA_013817595.1 Pyrinomonadaceae bacterium
AAGTGGGTGTCAGGATAAGATCTCAAACCATCAGATTTTAAATCTCGGATCTCAGATCTCAGATCTCAGATCTCTCCGGATCCTTCTAAGTTATCAATTCGCTCAGCAGCAATAAGAATAGAAACAAGACAAACAATACAGCTGCGACAAGCACGAAGCGTAAGCTCGGATCATATGCAGCTCTGTCAATCACCGCGACGGAAATCTGGCGGAACTTCTCAACCCGATTGAGCCCATCGTCTCCAGTCACTTCGCGTGGTGGAGGCCCGTTGCGGTAAACCATGCTGACAGTTGCTTGCATTGGCTGCTTACGGTGAGCAAAGGGCGAAGTCGATAAAGCGGTTGGTGGAGCTACCGTCTTTTCAGAGTTTAATGGCTTGCTTGCCGCCGATCTCGGCGTGTCGGCAGTTAACTCCGGAGTTCCTGAGCCAGGCGTTAGCGCCTCGGTAGCTTTGGCTCCGCTGGCCATGTCCGACTTCTTTGTCAATGTCTTGCCGCACTGGGGGCAAAAATTTGCGCGTACCCGAATGGATACGCCGCAGGATGGACAACGACGGGCAATCTCGGGCTCAGGCATAGTAGGAATTTCGAATTTCGAATTTCGAATTTTCAAGAAAAGGGATTTGTAAAAATCCGCAGTTCGAGTTCGAATTCGAAAAGGGACACTGTAAAATCCGAAATCCGAAATCCGAAATTCAAATCCGGTGCATCGCATTGAATAGGTCTTCGCGCTGCGCGTAGATGCGCACTCCCAGCTTCTCGCCTTCAAGTCGCAAACGCTCTTTCAACTCGGTTGCGCTCTCCCTCGCGCGCGAAGTATCTGTGATGATCACCATCGCAAATTTTCCCTGGACTACAGTTTGATTGATGTCCACGATGCTGCAATCAGCCTCCGCTAGTATTTGTGCAACGGAGGCCACAATACCTGGATGGTCGACGCCGAAAACTGAAATGACCATGCGGTCCGAGGAGCCTTCGCGCGACTGCGACGAGATGCTTCCTGCTGTGGGAAACGATTGCGAAGTGGCCTGGCCGGCACCGTTGGTGCGAAGGAATGGTTCGACCTCGCGGTAGATATCCGTGACTAGTTGCTCGACCGCCTGCTCTTCCGCTTCCCCACCCAAACGGCTACAGACTGCCCGGGTGATTCGGTAAATCAAATCTTCATTGGCCATTGGTTACATTGCCAATTGCCGATTGCCAATTGCCGATCTTTAGGAAGCGGCGAGTGGTCCTCGAACGTCCTTTTTTTCAATCGGCAATCGGCAATTGGCAATCGGCAATGCCTCAGGGTCTTCCGTTGTCTCTGGCTAATTCTTTGGCGGCGTCGCGCATCTCCTCAGAAACTGACTCTTGTAGATCAACTCGATCGACAATGCCTACGACCGCGGCTTCTATTGCCATGTCCTGGTTTCCGATTGCCGAGCGCGCCGCTTTTCCGTAAGCGCACATCACCATTTCACCGGGGCCGGCTCCCAACCTGTCAGCAACCACTACGATGTTTCGCGTTGGCTCCTTGTCGAGGTCGTAAGGATGCACAACCAGAAACCGGACCCCTTCGAGATCCGGCGATTTTTTGGTAGACCAAACTGAGCCTACGACTTTGGCTAGGAACATGTCATCATTGGCATGATCAGGGGTAACTGACAGCGGACTACTAACCAATGACATTGACCGCTTTTAAACTTTCGTAAAAACTTCCGCGGGCTCGCCAATGTCGCGGGCAGCCGGCGTGATAATCGTCTTCGCGTTGATATAGATCTTTTCGCCTTTCTGAATTGCGCGGCGCACATCATCCTCGCTTACAAAATCTACTACGCTGCGGCCACTGCTGGCTGTGGTCGAGGTCCGAACAGAAGTCGGATCCGGGCGATCGGCGGAGTCGCCGTTGTCTGGCGGCATCCGGTTGCTGTCTCGCGCACCCGAACTGGAACCGGAATACATACTCCCCGCTTCGGCTTCAATCGGTAGTGGCAGCGTCGCCGGCGACGACTGCTCAAGTTCCTCGGGCCGGCGTCCAGCCAGGAACCGATCCACAATAGCCGAAATCTCTTCGCGATTAATCTTGCCGCCGCTCGCGGAAACTACGGGTTGAAAACTGGGAGCCGGACTACGGGTTGGCTGTGCGGGTTGGCTGGTCTCCCTGGCCGTTACGGCCGGTCGACTGCTCTTCACCGGCCTTGTTTCGAAGGCTACGCGTTTGATGTCCATCAAGTGGAGAGGCGACACGTTGTCAGAGGTAACGTTTCCGCCCCAGGAGCCGCAACCCAGCGTCATCGATGGAGGCAGCGCCGTGGAAAACCCAATTGCCCCGTGCGTCGTCGGAGTGTTGACGGTTATCCGCGAAGCGGGCAATTCGCTCCCTACTCGGACCGCGACCTCACGCAAGCGTGTGTGAAGACCCGCGGTGTGGCCCATGCCGCCATACTGTAATACTTCCTTGCTTCGCTCCGTTCCCGGCTGTATTCCATCCACGACATAAAAGGCGAGAATCGGGGACAACTTTTCCATGGACAGCGGATAGTCGCGCCCCACTCCGCCGACATCGGCGATTATGCAGCGAGTGCCGGGCGGCACACTAAGTCCTGCCATCTTCGCGATTACTTCCACCGACCTCCCCACGATAGCTGGATTCAAGGAGCGTTGCGGCGTGGCAACAATCTTGGCCAGTTGATCGGCTTCTGAGTTGGAAAGAAAATGGCCGCCTTGTGCCTTAAATTGTTCGCGGACTGCTTTCTCAATGGGCGCGTCACAAATAACAGCCTGCTCGGAGGCACAAATAGTTCCGTTATCAAAACACTTGCCTGTCAGAATATCCTGTACCGCCTTGGGCACATCAGCCGTCCGCTCAATAAAGCTCGGAACATTCCCCGGCCCGACCCCAAACGCCGGCTTACCCGAAGAGTAGGCAGCGCGTACCAAGCCGATGCCGCCGGTCGCCAGAATCACGGCAGTCTGCTTGCTCTTCATCAGGGTTTCGGTACCCTCGATGGTAGCGGTGGTCATACAGCCAATTGCTTCGGCTGGCAGTCCTTGCTTAACACCCGCTTCTCGCATCACTCGTGCCGATTCATTGATACAACGGGCTGCGGACGGATGTGGCGACAGCACGATCGCGTTACGAGATTTGACTGCGATGAGTATTTTGAAGATGGCAGTGGAGGTGGGATTGGTTGAGGGGATGATTCCGGCTACTACCCCGCGTGGGCTGGCGATCTCGACTACGTCTTTCGACTCGGACACAACGCCGACAGTACGCAACCCGCGGAAGTAGTTCCAAACATCTTCGGCCGCGAAACGGTTCTTCTCTCGCTTGTCATCGGCAAGTCCATAACCAGTCTCTTCGACGGCCATGGCTCCCAATCGAGCTGCCTCGCGCAGTACGGCCCTGGCCATTGCCTCACAAATTCGATCAATCTTAGCTTGATCGAAGCGAGCCACCTCGCCCTGGGCCCTGTGTGCCGCTTCGACAAGATCACGTGCCTGCTGGACCGAGACAAGATCCTTATCTGCCGACATAAACAACCTCCGCGAACGACTGCCAATTGCCAATTGATTCAAGCAGAGTGCGCGGTCCTTCAATCGGCAATTGGCAATCGGCAATCGAAAGACTACCGGGCTCGCTCTTTACTTGACTCTCGTGCGCCAGCCTGGAGTGAACGGCCCTGTTCACCCTGTCCAAGCTGCCCACGCGCACCACCCTGCAGTGAACGCTCATCGGGACTCTGGCCGGTTCTGCCGTCAACTGGAAGAACTCGCTCGACCTCTGCGTGCGGACGGGGGATTACGTGGACGCTGATTAACTCACCGACTCGCCGAGCAGCCGCCGCTCCTGCGTCAGTTGCGGCCTTTACTGCTCCCACGTCTCCACGAACGAAAATAGTCACGTAGCCGGCGCCTATATATTCTTTTCCCAGGAGCTGGACGTTGGCAGCTTTCACCATCGCATCTGCAGCTTCGACAGCCCCGACGAAACCTTTGGTTTCCACCATTCCAAGCGCTTCTAAAAGCATTCCTTTGTCCTCACTTTTTCTATTGTAGAAATTAAAGGCGACTCATTCGGATTACTGCCGTCAAGCTATCACCGCAGGCGCGAAGAATCAAGAGACGCCATTCTCATTGAGTAGCATGAGTTTGACACCGTTTAGCATCGCAAGCTATATTGCGCGTAAGGGTTAAGTTGGTCCTACGCATCGCCTGGAGGGCGAACGATGCTTGGGGAAAACGGATCAAGATCTCTTCCCCGCCGGGGGCATCGTAAAGGTTACAACCAACCGAGCAGGCGCATGGGCTGAAGCGGATTGGTGATGGCAGCTACTATTGGGGAACAGTTGCGACTCACGCGCGAAGAGCGTGGCATTCCGCTACGAGAAGTTTCCGACGAAACACGCATCTCCATTCACTATCTCGAAGCTATCGAATCAAACGACTATAAACGTCTGCCCGGCGGAATCTTCAACCGGAGTTTCGTGAGGGCTTACGCGCGCTGCATTGGGTATGACGAGAAAGCGGCTGTCGAAGGATACTCGCGTTACATTCGCGAAAAAGGTGACCCCGGCGACGATGTTGCAACCACGCCCTATCATTCGAAAGTCTATATTGATGCTCCCGCGACCCGCTCTCCAATTCTGACTGTAGTTCTGGCAATATTAATCCTGGGCTTATTAACTCTGGGAGCACTTGCTGCGCTGCATTGGTATCAGCGCCGCTCGGCGGTGCTACTTCGCCCGGCTTTGCCATTAGTGGCTTTGGTGAACATCCAGGCGGACCTGCCGGCCACGTTAAGGCCCGTGGTCAATTTGGGTTTTTGGAAAGCTGATTACGAAACTGTCCTGCAATAGTATTAGTGTCGACCAGTGTCTTGTGCCGAAAGGCGCACTGCCGAAGCTTATGCGACACCTGTGCCCGACTCCGGAAATAAAAGCGACTGCCCGCTCCAAAGTAGCGGGCAGTTCTGTTTTCGTCCGCGGCTTATCTTCATTACGAAATTTCATGACCATCAAGGAGCAGTAACACCATCATGATCTCGGCTAACATCCCCGAAGGCCTTACTTTTGACGACGTCCTCCTCCTGCCAGCGCGTTCTGACGTGCTACCGTCTGAAACTGACACCTCGACACAGTTCACCCGCAATATCAGGTTGCAGATCCCGCTCTGTTCCGCGGCGATGGATACTGTCACCGAGGCTGCTCTCGCCATAGCTTTGGCCCAGCAGGGCGGCATTGGTGTCATTCATAGGAACTTGAGTGTTGAGCGTCAGGCGGAGGAAGTGGACAAGGTAAAACGATCTGAATCAGGAATGATCGTGGATCCGGTGACGATTCGGCCAGACCGGCCCGTGCGCGAAGCTCTGCTGGTGATGGAGACGTATCACATCAGCGGTGTGCCGGTGGTGGATGAAGACGGGCACCTCGTCGGTATCATTACGAACCGCGACTTGCGCTTTGAAACGAGGTTCGACATCCCTGTTTCCGATGTGATGACTAAGCAGCCCCTGGTCACGGTTCCCGTCGGCACCACTCTCGAACAGGCGAAGGCGGTTCTACAAAAACACCGGATCGAGAAGCTGCTCGTGGTTGACGATGTCAAACGGATCAAGGGCTTAATCACGGTCAAAGATATTCAGAAGGCAATCAAGTACCCGACAGCCGCCAAAGATAACCTTGGTCGTCTGCGAGTCGCGGCCGCGATCGGAGCAACGGGCGATTTCCGCGAACGCGCGGATGAATTGGTAAGGGCCCGAGTTGATTGTCTGGTCGTGGATACGGCCCACGGTCATTCGTCACGTGTGATCGAAGCTGTTCATGAGATTAAGCGTAGACATCCGAACACAGATCTGGTCGCCGGCAATATCGGCACTGCCGAGGGAGCGCAGGAATTGATCGAGGCCGGAGTAGACGCTATCAAGGTCGGCATCGGTCCGGGATCGATTTGTACGACTCGGATAGTCACCGGCGCAGGCGTGCCACAAATCACCGCCATCCAGTCGTGTGTAAGAGCCGCGCAAGGGAGTGGAGTTCCAGTGATCTCGGATGGCGGCGTGAAATTCTCCGGGGACGTGGCTAAAGCCATCGCCGCCGGCGCCGACATCGTGATGATCGGTTCCCTTTTCGCCGGAACGGAGGAAGCTCCCGGCGAAGTGATTCTTTTCCAAGGTCGATCCTTCAAAACATACCGGGGCATGGGCTCAATTGGGGCGATGCGCGAAGGCTCGCGCGACAGATACGCTCAGGAGATGGCCGAGAGCGAGGAGAAGCTCGTTCCCGAGGGTATCGAAGGCCGCGTTGCCTATAAAGGCACTATAGCTGAGATGACGACGCAATTAGTGGGTGGTTTGCGTTCGGGAATGGGCTACACAGGGTGTCGCACAATCAAAGAATTTCAGGATAAGAGTCAGTTCATTCGCATCACTTCAGCCGGCCTGCGCGAGTCGCACGTTCACGACGTGATCATCACGAAGGAAGCGCCCAACTATCGGCTGGAATAGATAACCCAACTAACGCTGAAAGCGTTCGCTAATTGCAGCCCAGGGTTGCTTCAACCCTGGGTCTCACACATCCAGAGAATAATAACGCTGAAGGTGTTGGCTAGTTCCCGCGCAACAAGCCGACTCGCGAACTCTTTCAGAGTTTAGATCTTATCGAGGAAACTGGAGTCCCAGGGTTGAAGCAACCCTGGGCTCCAATTAGCGAACGCTTTCAGCGTAGTTGTGGAAAGTCAATTCGGAGAAGGCAAGATCTCTTTTTGTTGTCCATGACTGGCGGCGTATTAATCCGACTCTTGTCGCTTTTAAGAGGACCACGCGACTCCATCAATAACAAACTACGGGCCCAGGCTTGGGATAAGCCCCGTTGGATGCCCCACTGACACGGCATCCTATTTGCCCAGTTACCGAACCGCAAATGACCACTCGCAAGGCAATCCTGATTTCAAATCCGAAGACTGGGCGATACGCATCGCGACGACTGCCGCCGATCGAAGATATCTACTCGCAGCTAAGTTCAGAAGGACTCGAACTGGAATTGGTGGCGACCAGGGGGCCGGGAGATGCAACTCGCATCGCCGCTGATGCAGGACGCAAAGGCGTCTGCGACGTAATCGTTTCCGGAGGCGACGGAACGATCAACGAAGCGCTGCAAGGCTTGGTGGGCACGCCCGCCCGACTGGGAATCCTGCCCCGCGGCACTGCGAACGTGCTCGCTTGCGAACTCGGCTTACCACTTGACTGCCGTCGCGCAGCCAGCGTAATCGCTCACGGCAAGACGCGGCGTGTTCATGTGGGTTGTGCGGTTAATGAAACGAGCGGCTTAAAAAGATATTTTCTATTGATGGCTGGAATCGGCCTCGATGCTTCGGTTGTGCGCCGGGTGCATCCCGGTCTAAAGAAGCGCATCGGTAAGGCGGCATTCTGGATGTCGGGCTTGAGTCATCTCGCAGACTGGAAGCCTGCACCATTCAAAATTGAAGTAGATGGACAATGCCTCACGGCTACGTTTGCCACGGTCGGCAAAGCCGCCAGCTATGGTGGCGATCTTACGGTCACACCCCACGCTCAACTCGATCAACCCGATTTCGAGATCTGCATCATCGAAACCCACAGCCGGCTGCGTTATCTCTATCTACTCTCGCACGCGATGCGTAGGGGAGTGCCCCCGGACCGCCGTGGCGTTCACTTTCTTCGCGCGACGCGTGCTCGAGCAACCGGTGAGGCTGCGGTGCAAGTGGATGGCGAGCTGATTGGAAATTTGCCGATGACTTTCGAGATTGCCCCTGAGTCGATCCAAGTGATCGTTCCACAATAAGTCCCAGAGTCGGGAGTTTGAAGTCGAGAATCCGAGGACTGAAGACTCCAGACTCTAGACTTTTCAGTTGCCCTTCAGCCATGCCGCACGCAGCGCTTTCTGGCCGACGGTTGCATCTTTCATTTCTTCAATCCGATACTCGAAGCGATCCGCAACGCTGAATACGAGTGTGGTCTGAAGCGTTCGGCGATCGCGCTTAAATGAAATCGTCACACGATCGCCCTGCTTGTAGCGATTGAGAGTGCTATCCCAATCCTTGTTCATTACCTTTTTCCCGTCGATCGTTAGGATCTCATCGCCAGGTTGGAGTCCCGCATCTTCAGCGCGAACCGTTGCTGACATTCCCGATAATAGCTCCCCCGGGGGTCCAGACATCTACCGTAATCCCGCTATAGTGCTCGCGTGCCGGTTGTCGAACCAGACGCAAGCCTACATAGCTCAGCGCCTCGTCGTAAGGCGGCACGTCAACACTCCGGACATGCCTCGTAAAGAAATCGTTTAAATCAATTCCAGCAACCTCCGATACAACACGCTGAAATTCCTCTGAGCGATATCCGCGTCCTCGAAGATAGTAGGTTGCGTTCGGGCTGTTCAGATAGAACTCGTCATACATTCGGCGCATCACGTCGTCAAGCGACTTCTTGCCATTCGTTCTTCCCCGGTTTAGGAGATCCAGGACCAAGCCTAGCAGTTCTCCTTTGGGGTAATAGCTGAATGAAGTGTTTGCCAGATTTGTAAGTTGTACGTGTGGAGCCCGATCGATGAAAGGCGCCGCGAGAGAAGATTCCTCCGCGCTCATCAGCCGGCTTCCCGGAGCGTTTTCGATGTTGTTGATGGTCTCGCTTTCTCGACGCAGGAAGCGCGACTGGTCCCAAATTCCCGCGCGCTTCATCATCAGATGGCCGTAGTAGTTCGTCAGACCTTCGGCTATCCAGAGACTGCGGGTGTTCGCGGGTCGAGTGAAGTCCCAGGGACCGAATTCGATTGGTCGCAGGCGCTTTACGTTCGTAGACCCCCGGCTCGGCGAGCGCTCCCGGCTGAATGATCTGCGTTGAGGTTAGGTGTTCCATCCCGTCACCGGAGCGATCGTCGGCGGCAAAATGGAGCAGGAAGGTATATGAATCGAATTCCGGCGGACCCCACATCGCTGTCTCGGCCCGCAAAATCTTTTCGATGTCTCGCACCAAAGCCGTCCGCTTACCGCCTTCATCGCCGAAAGAGTGGACCATCATGTCGTATTTCTTGCCCTGCACTTGAAACTCTTCTCGGCTCCAGTCGGGAGCAATCTCCGTGGGCGTGTCGATCATGATGTCCCAATTTGGAAACTTCCATTCGCGCTGATCAGTTTGCTCCATCCGGCCATTAATAATTCGCCACGCTGAGGGAGGGTTGAGCACTAACTTAACCGGGTCGGACTTGTGATTGACGATGTACATGAAGACGGACCCGCCATTGAAGTTTGCATGGCGCGGGTCGAGTTGGGAGAAGGTGCCGGACAGATCGTTTCCGAAGACCTTGTACGTGATCGTTAAGCTGCGACTATTCATCGCCGGAACGCGCCAGGTCTGGTAATCAATCCTCGTAACCGGACGACCCTTGTCACAAAGGGTTATGGGTGGACAGATGCCCGTAGCGGCCCGAACACGTTCTTGGCGAAATCGAACACCGCATAGCGCCCCGGCGACCACTTCGCCATTTGGAAATCGAGCGACTCCGGCGCGCTCTCGGGCAATTCTATTTCTATTGTCACTTCGAAGAGATGCGACTGCGGCCGCGACATCGATAGACGATAA
>JACDCK010000104.1:0-6656 GCA_013817595.1 Pyrinomonadaceae bacterium
CGTTAAACACGATCCCCCCGGGGTCCCCACGCGGGCAGCCCGCATGGGGTGCTAGGAACCCACGCTGATAGTCTTCATATCCTGAAAGGGGTTTTTATCAGCCTGCTAGAGGCCTTAGGAGCGAATAGCCATGATCAAATTGTTTACCCTTGTTTTTCTGCTAATCGCACTGGCGCCTGCGGCTGCTCGGGCCCAGGCCGGACACGAATATTCGCCGCTCGAGGAGAAGACGGTCGGTTACAAAAACTGGACCCTAAAAGATCTCGAGGACGACAAGCCGGTTGATCTGCGTTCGTTGGTCCAAGGTAAGAAGCTCGTCATGGTCGTCTACTTTGCCCCCTGGTGTGGCAACTGGCGGCATGAGGCTCCAGTGGCCGCGAAGTTATATGAGAAGTACAAAGCCCATGGGTTCCAAGTAATTGGCGTTAGCGAATACGCCTCACGCGACGAGGTGCGCGCTTTCTTTGGCCCAACTGGTCCGCCTTATACCGTGGTGACTGAATCGGAGCTGCGCGAGGATCGTGAAAAGACGGCCCACTATGGCTACCGGCAACTCACCGGCGATACGCGGCGTTGGGGCTCGCCCTGGAACATTTTTCTCGAACCGGCAAAACTGACGAAGGAAGGCGACCTGCTTGCCGAAAAGGCCTGGGTGGTCAATGGTGAATTAATCGAAGCGGACGTTGATAAGTTCATCGCCGAACGTTTGGTTCCGAAGACTGCCGCTATGATAGAGCCTTGTAAGAATTGAGTTAATCGGCAGCGACCGGTCCCAGAAGAGGCGCGGGGCTCATGGGTTCTGCGCCTTTCTTTGCACTCGGGGCTACTGTACTTGGAGAGTAGCATCCTAATTCTGATGAAGCTTCGCTTGCTTTACCATGGCCATTGTTTCGACGGAGTTGCCTCCGCCGCGACCTTCACCCGCTTTTACAAAGAGAGAATTCGTCCTGACGCCGAAGTCGAGTACAGAGGACTACTCCACCGTCCGGGCACACTCTTCGACCTGGAGATGTTTGACGGCGACGAGAATGCGATTGTTGATTTCAAATATGCTGCTTCCGAACGCCTGAGCTGGTGGTTCGATCATCACGAGTCGGCGTTTCTCACGCCCGCAGATGAGGTGCATTTTCGCGCCGACAAATCGGGACAGAAATTTCTCGACAGCACCCGCAAGTCGTGCACTGAATTCATCGCCGACGTCGCGAGTTCTCGCTTTGGTTTCAATGCCGAACCGATCAAGTCTTTGGTCGAGTGGGCCCACATTATCGATGGGGCACTCTATGAATCCGCGGCCCAATGTGTGGAGTTGAAAGGGTCGGCCCTGCAATTGATGCAGGTGATTGAGGCCGATCCGGACGATGATTTTATCGAACAGTTGATACGCGATCTGACTACGAAGTCTCTTGAAGAGGTTGCGATCAGTGCAGAGGTGCAGCGTCGCTTCCGCCCCATCAAAGAGCAGCATCTCGAGACGCTTGAAGTCATCCGGCGCAAGGCCTCGTTCGCCAATGGCGTGGTGCAGTTTGACCTGGTCGACGAAGGCTACGAAGGCTTCAACAAGTTCATTCCTTACTACCTCTATCCGCAAACCACTTACTCAGTTGCCTTGACCAGGGGCTCTCTGCGCACAAAGATCTCCGTCGGCTCCAACCCCTGGGCGCCTGTGCCGCGCACTCACAACATTGCCAAGATCTGCGAACGCTATGGCGGCGGCGGCCATGCGGTGGTAGGCGCAATTTCTTTTGGGCCCTATGAGGTTGAGCGCGGGCGAACAGCGATGCGAGAGATTGTTGAGGAACTGTCAGGGCAATAGAGCATAAAGGCAGCCAGCGTACGCATTTTTGGAGAGACATGTTTGCTCAGTTAGTCAGGCTTCCAAGATTGTTTTTTATGCCTTGGCTCCCCGGACTTTATGCGTCGTGGCAAGAAACTCTAAATCTTTGCACACATGGTAACAGTGCCAGTAAGATTAACCCGTGAAACGCTTCAAAAGACTTGACGATTATATGGATGCCGCGCTAACCACCGCTCGGTTCGAAAAGATCGATCAGGGCCAAATCATTTACGCTGAGATCCCGGCTTTCCGAGGAGTCTGGGCGCGGGGCCAAACGCGGCAGCAAGTTAAAGAAGAATTGCGGAACGTCTTAAAGGGCTGGATTGAACTTGAGATCGAGCGGGGCTCTGAACTACCTTCGGTAAAGGGCGCAACCTTTACAGAACTTACCTTTGCCTAGCGAGCGGCTAGCCATTCCCTCCGAGAAATACCTGCCTGGCTCAGAATTTTCTTAAGCAGATCCACTGAAATGTCTTCGGCATGAGGATTCGGTATCTTCAATGGCGGATGCCCTTGCTTAAGCATGAATGGATGATCGCTTCGGTATTTGGGACCTGTCCAACCCAATCGACGTAACCGAACAACGAGATCTCGTTGGGATAGTGGGCTTAACCGCACGTCATGACTCCGAGGCTAACCGGCCGTCGCCCGCATCGTTTGAGATTTTCTGCTCCGATTGGCTGGCATCCAATGCTTCAACTACATGCAACTGCACAGCGAGCCAGTTTTGAATGCGTTTTAGCTCTGATGCAGTAATTATAGGTGGCGCTTGTACGGTTACGCGGCGGTTCCGACTTGCATCCAGCGAAAGATAGTGAGATTCAGATTCTTCAGACCCGGGAGCCAGCGTGTTTGGAATTACGCTTGGGATGGCTTGAGAAAATGCTTTCTGTGAAACCGCCGATCTACTCGACGGGACGGGGACATTTAGGCTTAAGGTACTATCGCCCCTAACAAGGCCAGCACGATTAACGCTCCTCACGAATATGTCGGCGCAGGCATTCGCAGCGTCAGGTGCGAGATCGAATTCCCGCTCGATAAAATTCTTGAGTATATCCAAAGGGGGGAGACGCTTCTCAGAGAAACGTTCAATGATTCCCTGATATCCAATGACATTCGTTACCGCAGTAAGTAATGCCTGCTGCTTGGATTCCTCATCAGTCGGTTTGAAGTAGTCTAACGCGAGTCTTGTGAGATTGACCCCCTGCGTGGTGTCAATCAAGCCAAAAAGCTTTGCTGCGACTACTCGACGATAAAATGGGGTTGAGGTTGGATTCGCATAACCTAATCGTTTCGCCACTTCCTGCTGCGAGAGAGTTTGGAGCCCTTCGCCTTCAACTTTTTCGACAAATACCAAGACAGCGTCCAATTCAACCATTGGCAGATCCGTGGTTGAAGCCTTCCTACCCCGCTTTTTGGCGACGGCCGATTCTTCTTGAGGTTTTTCTGGTTTCGCGTTCATCCGCGTATTTTACGCGCCCTGGAAACATATTGCAAGTGATGGGCTTATTTGGCTTATTTGGCCATCAGCTTCTCAATCTCTTCCGGTTGCTTGGGAACTTTGTCGGTCAGCACGCGCGGACCATTGGCAGTGCATAACACGTCATCTTCAATGCGCACCCCGATGCCGAGATAGTGTTCCGGAATGTCCTTCGTGTTCGGGTTAATATAAAGGCCGGGCTCAACTGTCATAACCACGCCCGGCTCCAGTGCACGCGATTCTTTGTTGTAGTAATAGCGGCCGACGTCGTGTACATCGATGCCCAGCATGTGTCCGAGGCCGTGCATATAAAACTGTTCGTATTTCTTTTCCTTAATCAACTCTGCCGGGTCGCCCGTGAGTAACCCCAGACGCACCATACCTTTTGTCAGCACCTCGATTGAATGACTCTTAAGTTGGTCATGCGTGGTGCCGGGCCGTATCATCTCGACACAGGACATCTGCGCTTCCAGCACCAGGTCATAAATCTCGCGCTGAGCTTTCGTGTAACGACCACTAATGGGGAAGGTGCGGGTGATGTCTGAGGCATAGCCCCGGTATTCGGCGCCGGCATCTATCAGTAGGAGTTCACCGTCCCTTAGCTCGCCGTCGTTGTTAATGTAGTGGAGAATGGTGGCGTTCGCGCCCGCGCCGATGATTGAGGTGTAAGCGGGGGCAGCAGCGCCAAGCCGGCGAAAAATCTGTTCTATAAGCGCTTCGATCTCGTATTCCTTCATTCCGGGCCGTGCAGCTTTCATAGCTTCCATATGGGCCTCGGCGGCAATGTCGGCGGCGCGCTGCATCAGTTCGATTTCTTCCGGACTCTTGAGAACGCGCATCTCGTGTACGATGGTGGCCGGATCGATGATGGTCTGCGGCGGATGGATCGGTTTTCGATTGAGAGCGCGCATCCGAGCAATCTGCCGGATGATTGTGCCGTCGAGGTCGGGATTTACGCCGAGCCGGTAGTAGAGCTTCTCTGCGCCGTCAAGAATGTCCTGCAGCTTTTCGTCGAACTCGACAATCGGGAACGACTCGTCGGCGCCGTATTCGCTCTTCGCACCTTGCACTCCGGCACGTCGGCCATCCCAGATTTCCCGCTCCGGATCGCGAGGGCGAACAAACAAGGTGAACTTTTGTCCGCGCGCAGGCGCCACGACCGCAATCGCTTCCGGCTCTTCGAAGCCGGTCAGATACAAAAAATCCGAGTCCTGGCGAAAGCGATACTGCGTGTCATTGGAACGGGTGGCTTCGCGGGCGCTGGGAATGATGGCTACGGAATTCGGGTCCATGCGGCGCATGAATTCCGCAAGTTGCGGTCGGATCATACAAACTTCTCCTTTGAAATGTTGGTAGGGGATTGTAACCGAACGACGGCCTGCTAACGAAGTAGGGTATGTCTTGAGAACCACTTAAGTTGCCAGGCAACTACTCATGCGAGAGAATCTCATAGGTTGGGAAGGGCGGCTTGCCCCCGCTTGTGCTTGGAGGATGTCGCCTTAGAGCTTTGGGCACTTCGGGTTGACCGCTAGTCTCTTGATTGAAAGTTGTCCAAGGAGCGGGGGCAAGCCACAGGGCAAGCCACTCTTCCCAATCTGCGATTTTCGCCCCCTGAATAGTTCACAGCAAGCGGGCTTTGTTGGATAATCTGATAAGCTCAGCTTACTGGAACGGCCATATAGCGGAATTGAGCAAGATGAGCACTCAAACCTTACCAATAAAAGCGGAGAATGCCAGGGAGATCGTCTCCTACGATCCCGGCACCGGCGCAGAGTTAGGCCGCGTGCCGCTGGCTTCTCCTGAAGAAGTGGTCCAGGCGGTAAGTCGGGCCGGCGCGGCACAGCCGGCCTGGGCTGGTCTCTCATTCAAAGAACGGGCCAGCGTGATACTCAAAGCCCGCGAGATCATGCTGGGGCAGATAGAGGAACTGGCTACGCTTATCTCGCGCGAAACCGGCAAGCCGGTATCGGAAGCGATGTCCATGGAGGTAGTGCCCACGCTTGATGCAATGTATTACTTCGCAAACCACACTGCCGGCCTGCTCAAACCACAAAAGATCGACATTGGTCAGTATGGTTTGATGGGCCGCTCGTCTCGGATCGTTTATAAGCCAATGGGTGTTGTAGGAATCATCTCCCCATGGAATTTTCCACTCGCGACGCCCGCCGAAGAAGTCGTGATGGCTTTGATGAGCGGCAACGCTGTTGTGCTCAAGCCCAGCGAGCTTACTCCGCTCACGGCTCTTAAGATTGGCGAAATTTTCACTCGCGCCGGTTTGCCCGAAGGGTTATTGGAGATTGTCACCGGCGATGGCTCGACCGGCGCGGCACTAATTGAAGCCCGCGTTGACAAGATCATGTTCACCGGCAGCGTGGCCACCGGCAAGCGCGTTGCCGAAGCCGCGGCAAAGCATCTCACGCCAGTGGTGCTCGAGCTAGGCGGTAAGGATCCGATGGTAGTGTTGGAAGACGCCGACATTGAAAACGCCGCGCGCGGTGCTGTTTGGGGAGCTTTCGCAAATTCCGGTCAGGCCTGTGCCTCAGTCGAGCGCTGTTACGTGCACGAATCGATTGCGCCGCAGTTTCTCGCGCGCGTGTTGACGGACACGCAAGCGCTGCGGCAGGAAGTGGGCACGAAAGAAGACACCGACGTTGGCGCCATGACCAATGAAAGACAACTGCGAATTGTCGAAGACCACGTGTCAGATGCGGTCGAGCGCGGTGCGAAGGTAGTTACTGGAGGAAAACGCTCTAGCAACCTGAGCGGCTATTTCTATCCGCCCACGGTGCTGACAAATGTAGATCACCGTATGACGATCATGCGCGATGAGACTTTTGGTCCAGTGCTCCCGGTGATGACTTTCAAGACTGAGGACGAAGCCATACGGCTCTCAAATGACAGTGTCTTCGGTCTGACTGCCAGCGTTTGGACCAAAGATATTGCTCGCGGCCGTCGCCTTGCGGAACGCATCGAGGCCGGAACGGTGATGGTCAATGAAGTGCTCTATACACACGGTATCGCCCAAACGCCCTGGGGCGGAATCAAAGAAAGCGGCTATGGCCGCACTCATGGACGCATGGGCCTGCTCGAACTCGTTTCGCCGCGGCACATTCACGTCAACCGCATTTCGTTTCTCCCGGATCTCTGGTGGTTCCGCTATGATCCCGGTGCTCAAAAACTCTTTCAGGGTTTGGCAACTCACTTCACATCCGGCTCCCTCATGAGAACTGCACGCTTGCTACCGCAGATGATCAGACGGCTTTTTGCGCCGCGAGTGTGAGGCTCAACTCGGCGCGCAGTTCGGTGCGATTGCGGAGCGGCACAGTGCGCATGCCGCGATAC
>JACDCK010000104.1:6666-9587 GCA_013817595.1 Pyrinomonadaceae bacterium
CCGTCTTGAGAGCGAGAACCGGTCGCGGCGGAATGGGTGTGACCTATCGCGCGATGGCGGGTTCGACCCCGCCTCTAACTTCCATTCCAAGTAACCCAAGTTAGTCGGTTCACGGGATCGTCTTATCCGAAACCGCGTCACGCCTCTTGATGTAGACCTCGCCGCGTGCAGTCATACCTGCTTTTTCGGCGAGTGTCTTCAATACCGAAGCGAGGACTTGCTTGTTCTCGAGCTTAAAGCTGGTCAAGCCACTGGCTCTGCTGTCGGGATCAGTATATTGAAGGGTCAAATAGCGAACCTTGGTCTTTATGAAACCGAAGGGGATCCCGATGTAGAAGGGAATGTGGCTAGCTACTGTGGCTGCCGCGGGACGTCGCTTTTGCGTATCGGCAAAGGCTGAGGTCACTGCATCATAAGGAATGAAAAGGACTTCCTTCTGCTGTTTGTTTCGAAACAACAAACGCCGATTGTTATCGTCAAAGCTTAAGGTGCCGGTCATCGTATGGTTATAACCAAACACGCCGCCCTCGTATTTTGCCTTGACGGTTTGCGGGGCTGGAGCGACGGCAGTAGTTGACGAATCGGTAGTCGCACTCGCATCGATGGTCCGCGGACGCTGGGCGAAGGCGGCTATCGACGTCAGCAGTGTCAGGAGCAGAACTGCAATAAACCTCATCTTTGTTCTCCCGGTTAATTAACTCTTCAGTCTGAATTAGAGTCAAGAATGTGGCAGGCATCATCCAGGCCGACTGGTCCTCACTGTCGAAGTCGGATAAAGCTACCTGGGATCCTATGGCCTACTTAGCAAAGGGCCGGACACGCTCGATCGATTCTTTGAAATCGGTCTCAGCCGGCGCCAGATTCGAGCCCTTTGTGTACGCAGCCAACGCTTTTGCATACTGCTTCGACACTTCGTATGCATAACCCAGCTCGCGGTAGACGTTCACGTCGTCGGGCGTTTTAGCTGCTGCTGATTCGAGTGCAGTAATCGCTTTCGGAAAATTCTTTGCGCGCGAATGGGCCACGCCGAGAAGGTAGAAGCTTACGCCCTTGGCCTCACTCCCCAGGACAGCGCGTTCCAGCGCGGCCGCGGCGCGAGCATATTGTGCTGAACCGATCAGCGCCTGGCCGAAAAGCGTCAGGGCTTCGGCATCAGTCCGCACCTTAATTAAACCTTCACCAGCGCGCACCGCGTTGAGATAGTCGGCATCGGCTTTGGCAGTGTCGGTGCTTAGCGCGGCCCGGCGGAGATAAACCGACGTGAGCAGCGTCCAGGCTGAGGCCATCCGTGAATCATTGAGGGTCGCCCGATTAAGCGCGGCCACCGCTCCGTCGAGATCGTTTCTGGCCACGGCCATCTGGCCCAAATAGAAAAGTGACAGCGAGTCCTTGGGATTGAGTTTTACTACGGAATTGAAAGTGCGCTCCGCACCAGCGACGTTGCCAGTCTTGTACTCTGACAAAGCGCGGTAATAAAGCATACTCGCGTCAGGTTGGGCGCCGGTGCGCGTGGTAGCAGTCACCAGCAGTGGCAACGCCTGTTCAAACTTTTCTGAGAGCACGTATGCCTGGGCCAACGCGTCAACCGTGTTCGGATCTTCCTGCTTGGCTGCCCGCTGTAGCGAGATCGCTTTTTCCAAGTCCGCCGCGGCGTCGGTGTACTGCTTGAGATTTAGCTCGGCAAAGCCGGCGATTTTCCAGGCTTCAGCGTCGTTGGGGTAATTCGTGGCCACATCCTTCGCCTCTTTGGCTGCCGCCGCAAATTGTTTCTGCTGCAACAACTGATAAGCATGCGAAGTATCTCCCGTTGCGCTGGTGTTAACTACCGGTTTAACCGGCTGCACGTTTATCAGAGGAGCGTTGGGATTGTTTCTTGCTGTGGGGCTCGGCTTAGGTTCCGGCCGCAACAGCGGCTCCTCCGCGGGTTTGGCGGCCGGCCTAATCCGGCGTGGCCGGCTCGATTGCGCGCTAGCCGCACTAAACAACAGCAAAATCAGGGTGCCAATCAAAAGGGCTAGCTGGAAACTTCGGTTGATCATAAGGGCTTCTTCCCGGGAGAGGGGATTTTTCTTGTGGATAACTCAAATGCGCCAAAGACCTGTTTTCGGATGCCTGAGGCGCCTCATTAGTTCGCCCGCACTCCACGAGCCCTAAGTATCGCACTTTGTGCGACTCCAACAAACCTCAGTTTGCTGCATCAATCACAGAAAAAGCGGCCGGCAGAGATCGTTCTCGCCAGCCGACTTTCCGGGATCGCTCTAGCTGAACCCCCCTCTGGATATGAAGACAGCGAAATTTGGAGACATGTATGCTGAATGTCAGGTTGAGCGCTTAGAATAAGCCGAGCAGAAACCGGGCTAATTCGAGGAGAAACGACCATGACAGATCAGCTTCAGCCGAGCACCTTTATTCCGCGTGACTACGACATCTTCGGCGGTCTGGATGTGGACAAGAAGAGCATAGCAGTCACTTTCACGGATCACGGAACAATGCAAAAATCTTTGCGGCTGCCTTATAGCGCGGACCACCTGCTTAATTATACGCGGAAGCATTTTCCGGGTCAGCGAGTGGCCTTTGTATACGAAGCGGGGCCGACTGGCTTTGGCCTCCACGACGAGCTGAGGGCGACGAACCATCCTTGTTTGGTAGTATCGCCGGCAATGGTGCCCAGAGCTCCGGGACAACGAGTGAAAACTAATCGCCTGGACAGCAAGAAACTGTCCGAAGGACTGCGCGGGGGGCAACTGCGCAGCATTCATGTGCCGAGGCAGAGCTATCGCGAGCTGCGTCATCTGGTGCAATTGCGCGACACGCAGGTAGCTCAGTTGACGGCCACCAAATGTCGCATCAAGTCGCTGCTGTTGTATGAAGGGATCCCCTTTCCAGCAGCCAACGGTAAATGGTCGGGGCGGGCGCTGCGG
>JACDCK010000314.1 GCA_013817595.1 Pyrinomonadaceae bacterium
GATCAGGCTTGGAGGAAAGTACAGAACCCCTGGGACTTGACCCAAACTCTGAAATTGACCAACAAGCTTCTCAAATCGATCAACATCGTCTCGTTTCATTTTTGCGGCCTCCTACGAGGGACAAGCTCTCCGAAACTCTACGTACTTCTTCTTGACAATGTCGATAGGTGGACGCTGCTTACTTTCGAAAACGTTCACCATCAGCGATAGATCTTCGTCCGTAAGGGCAATGATACAACGCCGCTGCCCGGACCAAAGATCGATGGTGTTCTGGAACATTGCTCGCGGTAAACGGTTTCGTGTGACGAAGACTCCAAACCTGCCAAGACCGGTATTCAAATACCTGTTCAATTGGTTTATATGCTCGCGTTCGATCGTCTTGACATTCTTAAGTTCGAATACAAGCTGGCGATTGCCGTAGTCTTCGTGAATCTCTCGCAGAAAATCGATCGAACGGTTATTGTAGAAGATAAGGTCTCGGATCAAGACACCAGAATCAGTGCGACTCTGTGCCTCTGCAAAGTCGAGGTCAGGATACAGCAAAGAGGCTAGAAGTTGCACAAGGTAGTCTTCGTACTTACGGTCAGCCTTGTCTACCTTTCCCGAAGGAAGGTTCTCAATCGCCGCCAGTTTTCGCTTCGCTGACGAAACGGGAATCTGCTTGAACAAAGGATCGTTCTTGCAGTCCTCTTGCGTGCGCTCTTTAGCTTCTACATAGTGACGTACTACGCCATAATTTTCCCGGTTATAGTTCAACACTTTGACAGGATCTTCGGGTTCTCCCGGATTGAAGATCTCATCTCGTGGACAATAATCTCTGAAATAGTCGTCGAAGTTTATCCAAGGAGTGAACCGAAGCCATCTCTTCGGAACGAAGATGACAGGTTCCTCATTCTCCGGGTTTACCGGCAGATAAACTTGCTGATCGACCAGAAAACGGTTCTGGCGATAGTCATAAAGCCTAGGTACTACTGATCGCTTAACCGGGATCCCGATTTGCTCACACTGTTGGATCGTGAAGTCGATCAAAAATGACTTGATGAAACTGCAGCAGATGTCACTGACTCGATCCGTAGAGATATCTCGCACATACAACTGTATCTCCTCAAAGTGCGAGAAGCCGTCCTTTCCGTACTCTGGGATGTCTTGAAAGAGGGCGAGAATCTCTCTTGCTTTGTTTGGTCCAACCCGAATGCCCTTCCGGGATTTCGAATGACCCAGTCCGACTTCTTCGCACTCAGACGCAAGGATAAGGATTTCCTTCGCGTCCGTTTCTCTACCCTTCTGGAGGAGAAAGTTGAGGTGATTGAAGGAGTTAATTATGGACGTGTGAAGGGCTTGGTCCTGCTGAGAAGGTGACTTCCATAATAGGAACGGATCAACATAGAGAGGTATATCTTCATCGAAGAAGGGAATCGCAAAGTCCAGTTGGGCTTGCGGTAGTGATATTCCGTAGTAGTCGGTAACCCTAGGTCGAATGAGGACCATGATGGTAGTCTCTACGCCTCCGTCATCTTTCTAGCGTCCAGCAGCCTGTCTAGCTCTTCTTCGGAGAGGTCGGTCTTCTCGCGGTCGACCTCACGGATGGTCTTGCCGGTCTTGTAGGTTTCCATGTTAGCGATCATACGGCAACACAACTCTAGTCCTGTGTCAACGATGATATGCGCTATCCTGGGCCGAACTGACTCGGAAGGTATGCGCCATGAAAAAGAGATACGTCGTCGAGCTCACCGAGGACGAGCGGGGGAGCCTCAAGAAGCTCATCTCCCGCGGTTCCGCTCCGGCGAGGATGCTCAACCGCGCCCGCATCCTGCTCAAGGCCGACACGGGCGAGCACTCGGAAGGCGAGGCACTCCCGGACGATACCGTAGCCCGGATGCTCGAAACGTCGGCGGCCACCGTGGGTCGGGTGCGGACGTGCTTCTGGCGGCAAGGGCTGGAGGCGGCGCTTGAGCGTTCGGCACCGGATCGGGTCTACGAGAGATCGCTGGACGGGCGGGCGGAGGCTCGACTGATCGCCCTGGCTTGCTCGGAGGCACCGGAGGGTCGGGACCGGTGGAGCCTGCGCCTGCTCGCGGACAAGGCCGTGGAGTTGGGCGTGGTCGAAAGCCTCTCCCACGAGACGGTTAGGAAGACGCTCAAAAAAACGAGCTCAAGCCCCACCTGGTAAGGGGCTGGGTCATCCCGCCCAAAGAGAGCGGCCGGTTCGTCTGGCGGATGGAGGCAGTCCTCGATCTTTACGAAGAACCCTACGACGAGAAGAGGCCGGTGATCTGCTTCGACGAGAGGCCCTGCCAGCTGGTGGGCCACACGCGCGAGCCTTTGGCGATGGCAGAAGGCCGCCCCGTCGCGCGGGAGGACCACGAGTACGAGCGGCGGGGCATGGCGCACCTGTTCGTGGCCTTCGAGCCCCTCAGGGGGTGGCGCTCGGTGGAGGTGCATCAGAGGCGCAGGAGCGGAGAGTTCGCCCTGGCCGTCGCCCGGTTGGCCGAGGAGGTCTACCCGCAAGCCGAGAAGATCCGTCTGGTGGTGGACAACCTCAACATCCACACTCCGGCGTCACTCTACGAGGCATTCGAAGCCGAGCGGGCACGTGAGCTCTCCCGGAGGATAGAGTTCGTTTACACGCCGGTGCATGGGTCGTGGCTGAACATGGTCGAGGTGGAGCTCTCGGTCTTGGTCAGGCAGTGCCTGAGACGGCGTATTCCGGGCGCGGACGTCCTACTAAGGGAGGCGCAGGCCTGGTGCGAGGAGCGAAACCGGGCGGGCGCGAGCGTAGACTGGCGCTTCACCACCGCCGATGCCCGAACGAAGCTACGCAAACTCTATCCGTCCATCGAGCTTTGACACAGGACTAGATGTCTGTTGCGAGGATCTCAGGCC
>JACDCK010000315.1 GCA_013817595.1 Pyrinomonadaceae bacterium
ACAGTCGAGAAGTCGTTACGCCATTCGTGCAGGTCGGAACTTACCCGACAAGGAATTTCGCTACCTTAGGATGGTTATAGTTACCACCGCCGTTTACTGGCGCTTGAGTTCTGAGCTTCGCCCCGAAAGGCTAACCCGTCCCCTTAACGTTCCAGCACCGGGCAGGCGTCAGTCCGTATACATCGTCTTGCGACTTCGCACGGACCTGTGTTTTTGGTAAACAGTCGCTTCTCGCTGGTCTCTGCGGCCAGCCAACGCTCGGGGAGCAAGTCCCGTCACGCTTTCTGGCCCTCCTTCTCCCGAAGTTACGGAGGTATTTTGCCGAGTTCCTTAACCACAGTTCACTCGATCGCCTTAGTATTCTCTACCTGACCACCTGTGTCGGTTTAGGGTACGGGCCGCGCCGAGCTCGCTAGAGGCTTTTCTTGGCAGCATAGGATCATCGAATTCGCCTCATTCGGCTATGCGTCACGTCTCAGGCTATGTGTGATGCGGATTTACCTACACCACGCCCTACACGCTTGCTCCAGTATTACCACTGACTGGTACGACTACCTTCCTGCGTCACCCCATCGCTTGCCTACTACCAGTTCGGGTCACGCGATCCACACCTCGTCCCCCGAAGGGTCCGCGGTGCTTCTGGCGCTTAGCATCCCTAGGTTCTGCATGGGCGCTCATTGCGGGTACGGGAATATCAACCCGTTGTCCATCGACTACGCCTGTCGGCCTCGCCTTAGGTCCCGACTTACCCTGGGCGGATTAGCCTGGCCCAGGAACCCTTGGTCATTCGGCGGAGGAGTTTCTCACTCCTCTTTCGCTACTCATGCCTGCATTCTCACTCGTGTGGCGTCCACGGCTAGGTCACCCTGCCGCTTCCATCGCCACACGACGCTCCCCTACCCATCCACACACCTGGCCACTGACCCGTAGGCCAGCGGCAGGCTACTGCATGAATGTCATAGCTTCGGCGGTGTGCTTGAGCCCCGTTACATTGTCGGCGCGGAACCACTTGACCAGTGAGCTATTACGCACTCTTTCAAGGGTGGCTGCTTCTAAGCCAACCTCCTGGTTGTCTGGGCGACTCCACATCCTTTTCCACTTAGCACACGCTTAGGGGCCTTAGCTGATGATCTGGGCTGTTTCCCTCTCGACTACGAAGCTTATCCCCCGCAGTCTCACTGCCACGCTCTCACTTACCGGCATTCGGAGTTTGGTTGATTTTGGTAAGCTTGTAGGCCCCCTAGATCATCCAGTGCTCTACCTCCGGCAAGAAACACGTGACGCTGCACCTAAATGCATTTCGGGGAGAACCAGCTATCACCGAGTTTGATTGGCCTTTCACCCCTACCCACAGCTCATCCCCCAGGTTTTTAACCCTGGTGGGTTCGGTCCTCCACGCGGTCTTACCCGCGCTTCAACCTGGCCATGGGTAGATCACTCGGCTTCGGGTCTAGAGCATGCGACTCATCCGCCCTATTAGGACTCGCTTTCGCTACGGCTTCCCCTCGTCGGGTTAACCTTGCCACACACCACTAACTCGCAGGCTCATTCTTCAAAAGGCACGCAGTCACGGCCGCACTAGGTGCGACGACGCTCCCACGGCTTGTAGGCACACGGTTTCAGGTACTATTTCACTCCCCTCCCGGGGTACTTTTCACCTTTCCCTCACGGTACTAATCCGCTATCGGTCACCAGGGAGTATTTAGGCTTAGCGGGTGGTCCCGCCAGATTCACAGCAAATTTCACGGGCTCGCTGCTACTTGGGATGACGTTCGGGAGGCGTCGTGTTTTCGCCTACGGGGGTTTCACCCTCTATGCCGACCCTTTCCAGAGGTCTTTGGCTAACAACGACACTTTTTGACTCCCTGCTGATTCGGCAGAATCAACTGAACGGTCCCACAACCCCGAGTACGCAACGCCTGCCGGCTTTGACACGTACTTGGTTTTGGCCTGATCCGGTTTCGCTCGCCACTACTAACGGAATCGCGGTTGCTTTCTCTTCCTGTGGGTACTGAGATGTTTCACTTCCCCACGTTCCCTCCGCATACCCTATTTTGTTCAGGTATGGGTAACAGGACTTGACTCCTGTTGGGTTTCCCCATTCGGAAATCCTCGGATCACAGCTTGGTTGGCAGCTCCCCGAGGCTTATCGCAGCCTCCTACGTCCTTCTTCGGCTCCTGGTGCCAAGGCATCCACCGTGCGCCCTTATTAACTTGGCCACAAAGATTTGATGCTCGCGTCCACTGTGCAGTTCTCAAGGTACGGATGGTCCCGATCTGCAAGGCACCGCTGCACCGCTGGAAAGCGGGAGTTCGGTGCCGGATCGGTCCGTAGGCCAGACTAGGGACGAGGCAGATGCCTCATCCCTTGGTCTGCGAAGTTGCGCGGCCTTTCGGCCCGCACCCTCAGGACCCAACAGCGTGCCTACGTCCCGCTACGTTCTCACCGACCGGTTTCCACGCATCCTCGAGAGGATGCAGTACTCGGGCCGGCCAGCTCGCGCCGGACGGACTAAGTCAGCGTTCCACCCTTGAGCACCGCCTCGACACGAATGAGGATCGGAATGATCCTCGGTGGTCGAGATGCGGGTCTGGACGCCTCCGCCGAAGCGGGTGCGCCAGGTGCTCCTTAGAAAGGAGGTGATCCAGCCGCACCTTCCGGTACGGCTACCTTGTTACGACTTCGTCCCAATCGCCGATCCCACCTTCGACGGCTCCCTCCCACAAGGGGTTGGGCCACCGGCTTCGGGTGTTACCGACTTTCGTGACGTGACGGGCGGTGTGTACAAGGCCCGGGAACGTATTCACCGCAGCGTTGCTGATCTGCGATTACTAGCGACTCCGACTTCATGGGGTCGAGTTGCAGACCCCAATCCGAACTG
>JACDCK010000316.1 GCA_013817595.1 Pyrinomonadaceae bacterium
CGAACCCCAACATCATTTAGCTTCCCCGACCTGCATATCATCGACCTCCAAGCTGGCGCCCAATGACGCGGGATAATGCCATTGGCGATGTACCGATGGATGCTGGAATACGGCCATTCCACTGCACGTTTGACATACCCATGCTTGACCGGATTGTGGTGGATGTAATCCACATGTCGACCATAATCCCGCTCATCGCGAATCACATGCTCCAATAACGACGCTGCCAAAGACCGCGTTCACCTTTGCGTCGGCGGCTCAAGCGACAACGCTCTCCGCTTGGTAACCGCCGGGAGAACCCCGCCTTGATCAACGCCCAGCGCAGCGGGTAATCAGCATCATCAGGCGGTAACGTCCAGGCGGCATGCAGATGATCAGGCAATACCACCACGGCATCGATGTGAAGCGGATGCCGACGTTTCACCTCCCGTAACACCGAGCGCAAGTCATCTATTCGATCCGTCAGTAACGTCGCCGTACGAATCGCAAGGTTAACGGTAAAGAAATACGTACCACCCTCAAGCCTCGCGCGCCGGTATCGCATCCCTCAAGCCTTATTCTTCGATACCAAGCTATGTCACCGTGTTCAGGCATCACCATGTTGGGGTTCGCATAGCTCACCCCAACCTACGCGGGCTAATCCACTCTTCTAGTTGGGTCTCGGATATCGTCTAGCATTTGGGCTGAGAGTCTTTTCCACACTGCGTCGTTCATCAAACCCACTTGTTTCTCAAGCAGACGCATCGTTTTTCTGTCGGAGGCAATCGGATAGGATCCAAGCTCATGCATTCGCACGAACACGTCTATGAGATGCATTGCGTCCATGTCATCATCTCCTTCAATGAGACGTTGCTTAAGAGCCGGAACGATCTTCGCTCCGTTGCTGGCAACTGAATCGGCCAAGCCAAGGTCCGGAGGATGTTCCGCCAGCAACGCCCAAAGATAGAGATCAACTTGGCGCCTCGGCGAATACTGAAGAATTGCTTTTCGCTGATCGTTCGTGGGACGCATCAGGAATTTCTCAGTTGCCTCGCTCATACCATCGCTAATGCAACTTGCACATAGCAGAACGCAACCAACCAATACCCATATGCCTAAGTTTCTTTGTGTTTTCATCACGGATATCCCGCTTGACGCAGGTCGCTTCTGATCTGACGTTGTAGGGCGTAGGCCCTTACTTCGAATGTAATGTTTTTGTACGCTTGATAATGGTTAAGCCCTCTTATGCGTCCACTAAAGTATTCTGCTCCGTAGCTATACCGGAAACCAAATGTGCCATGCCTCGCGTATTGAACACTGGGTGGGTTCAAGTTCCTAATGCAACAGTTCGTTGAAAGTTTCAAAGGGTGTTTTCCAGTTCAGCACTTTTCTGGGACGGCCGTTGAGCAGTTGCTGAACCCGTTTGATTTGATAGTGACTGACCTGACTGAAATCTGTGCCTTTGGGATAGAACTGGCGGATGAGGCCATTGGTGTTCTCGTTGGTGCCGCGCTCCCAGGGGCTATGCGGATGCGCGAAGTAGACCTGGATGTGCGTGTCTTGGGTAAACAGCCGGTGTTCGGCCATTTCCTTACCCCGGTCATGGGTCAGCGACAGGCGCATCTGCTGTGGCAATGTCCGCATGCGCCGGGCAAAGGCGCGGCGCATGCTGAGCGCGTCTTTGGCCTGCAACCGCACCAGCAGGACGGTGCGCGTGGTGCGCTCCACCAGCGTGCCCAGTGCGGTTCGATTGCTGTGCCCCATGATCAGATCACTCTCCCAGTGGCCGGGTATCGTGCGCTGGGCCACCGCGGCCGGACGTTCCTCGATGCTGATCATGTCGGCAATCTGGCCGCGCCGATCGACGCCGCGGGCCCGCGGGCGACGGCGCTGGCGCAGGTAACTCAACAGTTCCCGGCGCAGCGCACCGCGCGGCAGCACATACAAATACGTGTACAAGGCTTCATGCGACAAGCGCATACTCCCATCCCGCGCAAACACCAGCGGCAAGCGCCGCGCAATCTGCTCGGGCGACCAGCACCGGCGCAAGCGTCGAAATACCCAGCGTCGCAAACGCACGTTCTCATCGAGCCTGCGCCGACCACAACACCGCCGTCGGCGGGCAGCCTTGCCTTGCGCGCGCGACGCCCGATAGTGCCATACCGATACCCCATTGCGCCGCACCTCACGACACAACGTCGAGGGCGAACGAGCCAACTCCCGCGCAATCTGCCGGTAACTCCAACCCCATGACAAACGCAGACTCAACTCCTCACGCTCCAACAGCGTCAATCTCGTGTACCTTGCCATGCAACACCTCCGGTCTCACCATCATAGGCGTTGCACTAGAACCTTGAGACCACCCAGCTTATTGATCTTCGGCGTATAGCTTTCCATCCATTATAAAGCCACTGCTTCAAGCTCACTCCTCATCGAGAAGGGAATACCGCCAATGTGTGGGATATCGTTCGCTTCCAGCATCTCCGGAATCATCACCTTCAGCTTCTCAGCCAACTCGTCCAAAGTATCCGCTTCGGTAACAAGCCCCGGCACATCGTTGCTTGTAGCCGTCCAAACCTTTGCTTCACTGTCCCATTCGGCTAACACATCGATCTTTTTCAGCTTCCTACGAAAATCCAATAGACTCATGATGCTCACCGATAAATCATTGATTTTTATGTTTTAGTCGTCGCAAACCCCTAAGCAAGTCACTTTACCTCCTGATTCCATCCGCAAGTATAGACCGCCTGTCCACTTATCTGTTAGGGCTTACTTGCCAATCTTCGATGGGCGTGGCCTTTTTCCCACGTCGCCTTGGCGGTTGAACTGGTAACTTCTTCCAGTTGGCCGGTTGCTAACTGTCGGATTTCACTCAGTTTTCAAGGCATGAGCATCGCGTTCG
>JACDCK010000317.1 GCA_013817595.1 Pyrinomonadaceae bacterium
AGAGCGGTAGGTGATCGCAGCGGTGAAGCCACGACGCTCGGCAATCTTATGTGGCTCTGGAAAGACAGCAACGCAAGTGTGGCGGTCTTTTACGGCAAACAATCCATCAACGTCTATCAGCAATTGCGCGGCAACATCACAGGGCTCGAGAAAGACGTACAAAGGACTTTTCTCCATTCAGTAGAAGACGCCTACCGCATTTTAGCCGACCTCTTGATCACCCAAGGCCGCCTGCCCGAAGCGCAGGCGGTGCTCGACCTATTGAAGGAAGAAGAGTTCTCGCAGTTGGTGCGGCGCAGCAGCTCCAGCAGCGATACCCTGCCTTACAGTGCGGCCGAGTCTGAAGCCGTCAAACTCATTGACCAACTCGCCACCATCGGACGGCAGCGCGGCGAACTGCTTGAGAAACAGAGCAAACAAAGCCTTCAAGCGAGCGAAACAGAGCAGCTAAACCACCTCGAAGAACAGATCAGCGCGGCAAATAAGGAATTGCGCGGTGCTCTCGACGCTTTGGCCGGTGCGCAAGCGAGCGCTGGTAGCCGGGCCGTCGAGGTTAAGACAGAACAGAACCTGATGCGCGATTTGCGTGAACTGGGCGCAGGCACCGTCGCGCTTTACACCTTGCTCGCCGGCGATAATCCGGAAGAGAAGGAGAGAAGTGAGAGCGCGGCAAAAACAGTAAAGACCGGCTGGATCATCCTGGTGACACCTGATTTCCGCAAAGCCTATCCGATTGAGGTTAGCAATCTGGCACAGACAGTCTTCTCCTTTCGGGAAGCATTGCGCTCTGACAAGTATGACCCAGGGCCGCTGGCACAGCAGCTTTACCGGATGCTTTTCCTGCAAACGTCCGCTAAGCAGAAGACGACGCTCGCCGCGGACCTCGACAGCTATCTGGCAAAGCACCAGCAGAAGACCCTGATGTGGTCAGTGGATGGGGTGCTGCGGTACGTGCCGATGGCGGCGCTCCACGACGGCCAGCAATACCTGGTCGAGCGCTACCGGAACGTGGTCTTCAACAAGGCCAGCCGCGGGTCGTTGAAGGACAGGATGAGTGAGCGCTGGACGGCGCTGGGCCTTGGGGTAACCGAAGCAAGAGAAGAGGAAGGCAAAGAGTTCCCTGCTTTGAGTGGCGCCGAGCGTGAGTTATACGCCATCGTGCGCGAACAGGGGGTCAAGACCGGTGAGGGTATCCTGCCGGGCGTCATCAGGCTAAACAAGGATTTCAACAAGCAGACCATGGCTGAGGGTCTGCGCGCCGGCCACCCGGTGGTGCACATTGCCAGCCACTTTAGCTTCAACGCCGCGAACCAGGAGCGATCCTTCCTGTTGTTGGGCAAAGACCACTTGAGTGTAGGTGAGTTGCAGGACATGAGCAACCCCTTCGAGAAGGTGGAACTGCTGACGCTCTCGGCTTGCGACACGGCGATGGGCAGTGGCAACGGGAAAGAGGTCGAGGGCTTTGCCTATATCGCGCAATTTCTCGGAGCCAAAGCGGTCATCGCCAGTTTGTGGCCTGTCTCGGATAAAGGCACAGAGGTGTTGATGACTCGTTTCTACAAGTTCCGCCGAGACAACCCACAGATGGCGAAAGGGGAAGCCTTGCGCCAGGCGCAATTGTCCTTGCAACACGGCGACGCGAAAGAGAAAAAGGGGGATACGAAAAGTGGCCAGCCACCGCGCGCTCAACTCGCCGGTAGCGCGGGCGCGAGGCTGGACTTGCCGCGTTTCGATCGCGACCCACAGAAACCCTTCGCGCACCCGTACTACTGGGCGCCGTTTATTTTGATTGGAAATTGGCGCTAGAACAGAACTGCATAGTAAACCATAATGCCTGTGCCTCCGGCCGGATTTTGGCTGCGGCCATGCCTCACTGGCGATCTGGACGGCAAGTCTCGGTGGGTTAGGAGTCCCTACTGCTCCGCAATCCAGGTGCTTGCTCTACCGGCAATGCCGAAAGAGGAAAACTCGGGCAAGTAACGGAAGACTCGCCAGAGCGAGGTTGGCGACCCTAGTATGCTCGTTCTACCTCCCTTGTGAAGGTCTCCTAATGAACGTTGGCTGTGGTCTCACTCATATGTGCAGCGAGAAGAAAAATGTTTCATCGGACAGCTGACTTCTTTTCTTGCGCTCGGCGGTGAAATGTTAACGGCTGATTCATCACCTAGAAAGGGAGGAATGCTGAGGTAAACTCCGAAGGAGGAGACCAGGCGGCGGAATAGACATTGACCAGTCTCTCGCTTGGTTTACAATGAGTTCCACTAGCGGCACCTGCAGCTCAGGTCATTCACGGAAGATTGACAAAGAGGAAACGCGACTCATTAGTCGTATGGTGGTTGGCATCAAACCGATCGACCTGAGCAACTGTTACAATCTCTTGCAGGAGTCAACGAATTCGTGAACGAGGTGAGCTATGACTTTCATCACTCCTCCGCTTCTTTCGAGGCTTCTGCTGACAACGCTGCTGGCGTTGCCGGCAGCCACTGGCTCACAAGCAAAAATACTTCCCCAAGCAACATGGGACCCCCGGATGGTTTCGTTAGCGACGAATGAGTGGCCGGGCACTAATCGATCTGCGGGGTCGTTGTTTTCACTGGCCGGCTTCGATGAACTTGTAGGCACAAACAAGGAACCGTTTCAAGATCAAACTCAAGTAGACAAGGCAACGGCAGCCAAAAGAGCATTTGACGAGGCAAGAGAACTGGCTGCTAAGGGTTCAGCCGCCTCACTGAGAAAAGCGCTTGAGAGGTATGGGGAGGCGCTACGACTTTGGCGGGCTATTGCCGACCGTCACGGCGAAGCAAAAACGCTCCACAACATCGGCCTTGTCTGCTCCTCACTGGGCGAGAAGCAAAAAGCGCTGGAATACTACAATCAAGC
>JACDCK010000105.1 GCA_013817595.1 Pyrinomonadaceae bacterium
GGTCTATGGCGACGGGGAACAGCAGCGTTGTTTTGGATACGTAGGTGATGTGGTCGGGGCCCTGATCAAGTTGATGGACCGTCCGGAGGCCGTTGGCCAGGTTTTTAATATTGGTTCCAGCGAGGAGATAACGATTCTCGATCTAGCTACACGCGTCAAAGAGCTGACGAGATCTGACTCAGAAATTGTTTTTGTGCCCTACGACGAGGCTTACGAAGAAGGCTTTGAAGACATGCCGCGCCGCATTCCAGACATCACGAAAATCAAAGAACTTGTCGGTTTCCACCCCCAAATGAGCCTCGATGGTATCCTTCAAAGCGTAATCGAGTATCAGAGCGGCCGGCCCCCAGCCAGCGACTGAGACGAGACTTCGCGACTTGATTTGACGCTCTCGATCGAATAGCTTTTCTACTTTACATTGCCGAATCGAACAGTTTCCCGTTCGCCTTCTATCATGCCATTAAGCTCGTTAAACCTTCTTTCGGTGGCCTTGGCATTTGTACTGGCTGTCGCGCTGACGCCGATAGTCCGTGTCGTTGGCCGGCGACTCGGGATGGTGGCCAAGCCAAAGACCGACCGCTGGCACAAACAGCCGACCGCCATGCTGGGTGGGGTGGCCATCTGGGCGGCGGTAGTAGTCAGTTATGTAGCGTTTATTCCCAAGACGCCCATCGGCTGGAGGATCATTATCGCCAGCACTTTTCTGTTTTTTGTTGGCCTCGTCGACGATCTGATCCACACAAAACCATACCAGAAGTTGATCGGCCAAATTATGGGGGCGGCGTTCATTATCTATTACGGCTTGAGTTTACCCTGGACCAACTCGTTGCCCCTGAACATGGCCTTAACCATTTTCTGGTTGATTGGCATCACGAATGCGCTGAACCTGCTCGACAACATGGATGGTCTCGCTGCCGGCATTTCGGTGATCGCTTCGTGCTTTCTCGGGTTGAGCTTTTTGCACACCGGCCAGCAGACCGAAGCTTTGATGGTTCTGACATTCGCTGGAGCGCTGCTCGGCTTTTTGATTTACAACTCTAATCCGGCGTCGATCTTCATGGGGGATTGCGGGTCCCTGTTCGTCGGATTTTTTCTGGCCAGCACGGCTTTAGTAAACGTTTCCGGGGGACGCTCAAGAAGCTTTCTACCTGTGCTCGCGGTTCCCATCCTGGTGTTGTTTATTCCGATCTTCGACACCACGTTTGTCACGGTGCTACGAAAGATCTCCGGCCGGGCTGCGTCGCAGGGAGGTCGCGATCATACTTCGCACCGGCTCGTAGCTCTGGGCATGTCTGAACGCCACGCCGTCTGGATGCTTTATGGTTTTGCGGCGCTCTCCGGGCTTCTCGCACTATTGGTCCAACGCATGAAGTTGGACGTAAGTCTCGCCGCAATAGCCGGCTTCACGATCCTGCTGACCTTGGTGGGTGTTTATCTCGCCGGGGTCAAAGTCTATGACCAGGCCGAGGAAATGTCGCTCAGGGATAAATCACCCTTTTCCTTTCTCATCGACTTTTCCTACAAGCGGCGAATCTTTGAGGTCCTGTTGGATGTGGTGCTAATTATCCTCTGCTACTGGAGTGCCTATGCTATACAGTTTGGCGCGCTTTCCGAAAGCGCTGCCTGGAAACTCTTTCTCAGAACCTTGCCCGTTCTCGTATTCGTGAAGATGGCAACCTTTCTGGTAATGGGCGTCTACCGCGGTCTCTGGCGTTACACCAGCATCGACGATCTAATCGTCTTTGTGAAGGCTGTGGTGCTTAGCTCGATCGCGAGTGTCCTGGTGGTCCTTTTTGCGTTTCGTTTTGAAGGTTTTTCGCGCACGGTTTTCCTGCTCGATGGACTACTGATGTTCATGTTTCTGGCCGGAAGTCGCCTGGCCTTTAGACTCTTTCGGCAACTGCTGCCAGCGACAGATGGTCGGGACGGTACGCGCGTTCTAATTTACGGAGCAGGCGATGGCGGCGAGTTATTACTGCGGGAAATCTTGAACAATCGCGACTTGAAGTACTCGCCAGTCGGATTTCTTGATGACGACCCGGCCAAGAGCGGCAAAGTGATTCATGGATTGAAAGTACTCGCTGCCAATGGCGATCTGACAGCGGTTTGTAAACAGTACGAAGTTGATGAGTTGCTGATCTCGAGTTCAAGGATGTCGGAAGATCGTGTGCAGGAGATCGTGCTTCGCTGCAATGAAGAAGAGATTACCGTAAGGCGGATGCGCATCACGATTGAGGAACTAAGACCAAACTAGAGGGATGCCCGGAAATTCCTTTACAACGACCGACCTTATCGATGATCTGTTCGAGGGGTCGCGATCCAGACAAATGGTTTCGGTTAGTTGTTTTGCACAATGTTGCTTGATGGCGCCACTCAATACGGAACCGCGAGCGGTAGCGACCGGGTGCTACCACTCAACCCCAATAGAACCGCGATCAATGACGAGTTGAGCTTAGGATCCGGTCGCTACCGCTCGCGGTTCCGTATTGAGCGGCAACCGTTCGAAGCTTATTAACGTTGCACTAATGTAGTGTCTCTTATGGCTGAACAAGTAGTTCATCTTGACGCCACCAAACCGCTGGTACGCGTCGCCATGATCCTGGCTCTTGGGCTGGCCCTGCTGGGATCGTGGTTTGTCGTACGTTGGTATGTCGCCAATACACTGGCCGAGTATCAAAGCGCCGATGAGAACGGACTTGAAATGGTAAGGCGAGCCGTATCCTGGGCGCCCAGTGATCCGCTCACTCATTGGCGACTCGGAGCAATCGCCCAGAGACAGTTGCTCCCGGATCAACTTCACCAGGTCGTTAACGAATATGAAAAAGCAGCGAGTCTCTCGCCCAATGACTACAGGTTCTGGATGGCGCTTGGTACTGCTCTCGAGCAATGGGGCGAAGTCGAGCGAGGCGAGAAGGCGCTACGGCGGGCGACGGAGCTCTCACCTTCCTACGCTTACCCTCGTTGGTATCTCGGAAACCTGCTCTTACGCAGCGGTCGTTATGACCAAGCCTTTGCCGAACTCCGCCGCGCGGCCGACGCCGATCCCGACCTGAGATCTCAGCTACTTAATCTTGCATGGGCGATCTACAACAAGAACCTGGACTCATTCGTTGAGGCGGTAGGCAACTCCGCGAATGCGCGAGCTGAGTCGGCGGCATATCTTGTCGGACGTCAGAAGTTCGAGGATGGGACTCTCCTATGGCAGCGTCTGGCTGATTCTGAAAAGCGAAGGAATCGAGCCAATGGCGAAGCAATCGTCGGCGTTCTGGTGGCGGCCAGGCGTTTCCATCAGGCGGTTGAGATTGCGAACGATCTAGTTCCCGCTGCCGCTTACCGTGCCGGCGTCGAGAAGTTTGTAGATGGGGGCTTCGAGGACGACCTGATGCCCCAAACGAGCGCTGTATTCGGATGGCAAGTAAAATCCGTGCGGCAAGCCCAAGTGGGCATCGATCCAAACCGGGGCCACAGCAGCACCCGAAGTCTGCGTATAGTTTTCCAGGTGCCCTCTCGTCTCGACTCGGTCAGTGTGTCGCAACTCGTGCCCGTCAGACCCCAAACTGATTACGATTTCGAATGTTACGTAAAATCTGGCGATCTTCAGAGTGCTTCCACCCCTCGGATTGAGATTGCCGATGCCACTGACGGACGAGTGGTTACAGGTTCGGAGTCAGCTCCGACTGGAAGCGCGGATTGGCAGCGGATCGCTTTTAGTTTCAAGACCGGTCCAAAGACGGAAGCGGTGACGGTGAGAATAATTCGGACTTCCTGCGGCGAGGATCCGGTTTGCCCGATTTTTGGCACAGTGTGGTATGACGACTTTAATTTCAAACGCAGAAGTTAGCTCCCTGGGAGACGCAACGGAGACCTCCGGTCCCGGAACGGAAGCCTCTATTTCCAAGTCCGTGGAGCCACCGGTTTATCGCGTCCAGCATACGTTGGCGAGCAGGTTTATTTTCTTGAACCTTTGCGTCGCCATTGTTCTCGCAGCTCTGGCTTTCGGAACCGTACACTACTGGGCCCTGGTCCTCTTCAGTCTTGGCGCCTTGGCCACTGTGGTCCTCTGGGTTATCGACGCCTGGCGTTTGGGAAAGCTGCGCATCAGTCGAAGTCCTTTGCAGATACCACTGCTCGGAATGTTGGCACTGGGTCTGATCCAACTCCTGCCCTTTCGCGACACGGCTGCCACCGGAGCGCTTACGGTACCCGCGTCCAGAGCTCTTTCTTTCGATCCTTACTCAACCCGGATGGTGCTGGTGCAGGTAGCCACGCTTCTAATCTATTTCGCGGCCACTTTGGTTTTCACAGATTCGCCTCATCGATTAAGACTGCTGGTTAGAACAATTATTATTTTTGGTTTCTTCCTGGCAATCTTTGGATTGACGCAGTCTTTCGTAAGCCCAACCAAAGTCTACTGGGTTCGTGAACTCGCCCAGAGCACCGCCTTTGGTCCTTTTATCAACCGTCACCACTTTGCGGGTTACATGGAGCTGACGCTGGGGCTACCCCTGGGTTTGATTTTCGCCGGGTCGTTGGAGAAAGAGAAAACGTTTATCTATCTCTTCGCGGCCCTCCTCATGGGCGTGGCGCTGATCATGACCAACTCCCGGGGTGGCATTATCAGTGTAGTGGCGGAAATCCTGTTCCTGGTTGCGCTTACCATGTTTCGCAAGCGCAAGAGACGAGAAGCACAGGACAAGGCGCAGCGCATCAGAAGGGCGGCCTTGCGGAGCGCGCTCGCGCTGGCCTTAATCGTCGGACTCTTCGCCGGAGTTGTGTTGCTCGGTGGCGAGTCAGTGTTGAGCAGATTTGTGGGCACTGTGAATTCGGAAGACCCGACTACTGGACGCGCTCACTTTTGGAGTGTGACCACAGACATTATAAAGGCTCATCCATTTCTCGGCACGGGTTTGGGGGCTTTTGCGGTCGTCTACACTCGCTACGATTCGCGCAACGGCCTTTATCGATTGGAACAAGCGCACAACGATTACCTCCAGGTTTTATCAGACGGCGGAATCGTAGGGGCTGCGCTGGGACTCTTCTTCATCGTGATGTTGTTCCGGATAGGGTTTGCCCGCCGAGAATCTCGCGATGAGTTCAGAAGCGGAGTAGCCGTCGGAGCTCTGGCCGGATGTTTTGCCGTGCTGGTCCATAGCTTTTTTGATTTCACGCTACATACAACTTCTAATGCCCTCCTGTTTCTGGTGCTGGCCGCGCTTGCCACTATGAATGGTCGCGTAGAGCCCCCAACTGCTCCGCGCAGACGACGGCGTAGTAAGAACATCAGTGCTGAGCCAATAATGATCAAACCGTGAGCCCTGGAGCGATCGTTGAGGGAAGAACAGACTCGGCGACACGGTGACGGGGAGACTCGGAACCCGGGGATTCGGAGACGATGAAAATCAAAGCAACTGAAAGCACAGCTCTAAGGCAAGACTCGAATTCCCCCACATCGCCTTGTCTCTCCGTCGCCCCTTCTCCCCATCTCCGCGTCTCCTCGCCCAGCTATTCATCGCTGCCCAGTCTCTGTCTTGCTGCGACTTTGAAGTACGGCAAACCGAATGCGCTGAACCATAAGATTGGCGAGGAATGGATCAATTTCAGCGCGGAAACCTTCGTGGAGCGCGTTCGGCATGTTGCGCTTGGACTTGCGGCGCTGGGAATCAAACCAGGAGATCGGGTGGCGTTGCTCTCCGAGAACCGCCCGGAATGGTCAATCACGGACTTGGCCATTCTGAGTCTGGGTGCGATCAACGTCCCCATTTACACCACCCAGGCTGTCGATCAAATCCGCTACATTCTAACCGACTCCGGCGCCCGCGCCATCTTCATCTCGAACCGCCGGCTTTACAAACACGCGCGCCAGGCGCTCGAACGTTTGGGCTTCCTAGAGAACTTGATCTTCTTCGACGCTGAGGGATCTGAGGGAGTCCAGCGGGCACTGAGTCTTGATGCCCTGGAAGAAAAAGGCCGCGAGCAGGCGGGGCACACGCCCGTGGCATTCGCTGATTACTTGAGTGCGGTGCGGCCGCAGGATCTTGCGACTATAATCTACACCTCAGGCACAACGGGCGAGCCGAAGGGCGTGATGTTGACCCATAACAACTTCATTTCGAACGTGCTCGCCATTACGGATGGACTACCGATCTCGTCGACCGATGTGGCTTTGTCAGTCCTTCCCTTGTCGCACATCTTTGAGCGCACGGGCTTCTACGTCTTCTGTTACAACGGAATGTCGGTCTACTACGCAGCATCGTTCGATCAGGTTGGCGAGAACCTGCGCGAGGTTCGCCCCACAGTCATGACGGCCGTGCCCCGCCTTTTCGAAAAGGTCTACCACCGCATTGTGAAGAAAGGAATGTCGGAGAAAGGCTGGAAACGCAAAGTGTTCCTGCGCGCCCTGGCGGTGGGACAGCGCTACGCTGAGCTGAAAGACAAACACCAGCGAGTGCCCAGGACCCTGGCCCTGCAGCAGAAAATTGCCAGTCGTTTGGTGTTCTCCAAATGGCGCGCGGGTGTGGGAGGCCGCTTGCGATACTTTGTCTCGGGCGGTGCGCCTCTTTCTCCCGCGCTTTCCTATTCGTTTCTCGCTGCGGGAATTCCGGTTCTTCAGGGTTACGGCGCCACGGAAACCTGCATCGTGTCGGCGAATCGTCCTGAGAATAACCATGTTGGATCAGTCGGCTTGCCGTTTGCCGGCATTGAACTGGCCATTGCGGAGGATGGCGAGATCATGGTCCGTGGTCCCAACGTGATGCTGGGCTACTATGGTCAACCCGACGCAACAGCAGCCGTCATGAAGGATGGATGGTTTGCTACCGGTGATGTCGGGCACCTGGATGAGTGTGGGCGTCTTTACATCACCGATCGCAAGAAGGATTTGTTTAAACTTTCAAACGGCAAGTACGTTGCGCCACAGCTAATCGAAAGCCTGCTTAAACAGAGTGAGCTTGTTAGTCAGGTGGTGGTGGTGGGCACGGGTCGCAAGCAACCTGCAGCGCTGATCGTACCGGAATGGGAAGCCGTGAAGCAGGAACTCTCCGCGCAGGGAGAAGACTTTCCCCAAGGTCGCAATGAGCTCAGTCAATTCCCGGCAGCAATCAAAATGGTCCAGCGTGATGTTGTCGCGCTGACCAGCGAGCTGCCCGACTATGAGCGCATTCGTCGAGTTGCGCTCCTACCAGATGAGTTCACTATTGATAACGGAGAGTTGACTCCCACCCTGAAAGTGAAACGGCGAGTCATCGACGAGAAGTTCGGTGAGCTGATCGAAGAGCTTTATTCATGACGATCGATTGCATAGGAGTCTCATCAGCCCCTTAACATGTTGCCTTCGCTCTGCTAAGTTTTGTCAGCGCTTCACCCCATAACCTGACTCTAATCGACCGAAGGCTGATGACGGTCCCAATTGCGAAAATATTCCTGGCCGGCTTGGGACCCACCACAGAAATATTGTGGGCGCTGTTCTTAATGCTCCTGGCGGCCAAACTGGCGGCCGAACTCTTCGAGCGATTACGGCAGCCGGCCGTGGTGGGTGAAATCCTTGCTGGAGTGATTATAGGTCCAAGCGTGCTTGGCCTGGTTGCTCCGTCCGAGTTTGTAAGCATGCTCGCTGAAATTGGGGTCATCTTCCTTCTTTTTAGCGTTGGTCTTGAGACTAAGCCATCGAGTATTTTTCAGGTCGGTAAGACTGCGGTGCTCGTAGCCGCGCTGGGAGTCATCCTACCTTTCTTCGGCGGTTGGCTGCTGATGCGATTGTGGGGCGCCACAAATATCGGTTCGCTGTTTGTTGGCACCGCACTGGTAGCCACTTCAGTGGGCATCACAGCAAGGGTGCTCGCCAGCTTGCAACTGCTTAACACGCCCGTGGCTCGCATCATCCTCGGTGCCGCAGTCATTGACGATATTCTTGGACTACTGGTGCTATCAGTCGTCTCCAGCACTTCGGCGGGTACTATCAACTATTGGGAACTTGGTACTACGGCTCTATTGGCACTTGGATTCACTGCGTTCGTGGCGCTTATCGGAGCTCGTGTAGTAACCCGAGTGGCACCGCGCATCCATAAGTTACGTATTAGCGAGTCACTCTTTATTGCCGGACTGGTTCTGTGTCTAGGTCTGGCGGTGGCAGTATCTTTCATCGGAATCGCGGCGATCATCGGCGCGTTCCTGGCAGGCATGGCGCTGGCCGAGGCTACCGAAGGTGATGAGCGTCTGCACGCCCAAACGAACGGAGTGATGGAATTCCTCGTTCCGTTCTTCCTCGTCAATATCGGCATGCAGCTTCAGTTGTCGGTGTTCCGCGACTCGTCACTCGTCTGGCTGGCGCTCGCCGTGACGCTGGTTGCGCTCGTGACGAAATTGATTGGCTGCGGTGCCGGCGCGGGGTCTCTCGGATTGAAGCGAGCCGCGCAGGTTGGTGTTGGCATGATGCCGCGCGGTGAGGTTGGGATTGTGGTCGCTCAGATCGGACTAAGCCTCGGGGTAATTGATGCGCGGCTCTACGCGGTCGTCCTTTTCATGGCCGTAGCTACGACACTGATTGCCCCGCCTCTGCTCACCGTGCTTTTCAAAGCCGATCTTCCCGATAAACCCTCTCTCTCTAGCGCGCTTCACACAGATTTAACATTGCGTTAAGTCAGAATCTTAGACTACGCTCCGGCTCTCACTTCTACTCGTTGTGGAGGGCTAAAATGCAAACTATCTCCAGTTACTTCTGCGGGTTTCTCGCCTGTGCTTCTTTGGTTCTGCTGGGAGGGACTAACACTTTTAGCCAGAACACTGTCGCGCCCGACAACACTTCAAAGGCACCGGTTCCCGCCGGATCTCCTGAACCCAAGCGATCTAAAAAGACTCCACACAGCGATAGTGAAAGGATCAACGCTTTTGAGGAAACTTTGCGCCAGCAGGGCACTCAACTGGATGAAATGCGAAAGCTGTTGGTTGAACAACAGGAAACCATAAATCTCCTGGCAGGTAAGTTAGCGGGCATTGGGCCTGCGACGCGAGAAGAAGCCGTAGTTGCTGGCAAAGAGCATTTGGAAGCTGCTGGCACGCGGATAGTCGCAGATCCGCAATCGTCACCAAGTGACGATCGGTTGGAAAAGGTCGAGGCTCGCGTGGCAGAAATCGGATCGGTGAGATTCAGCGGCGACATACGTCTCCGGTCTGAGTCATTTTTTGGACTCTCGAACATCCTGGCCAGCGGCAGTACTCCGGGAGCGCTAGGCAATGATCTGAGTCCACGTTACCGTATGCGCCTTCGGGCGCGACTAGCGGTGCGGGGGACGATCGGCGAGGAGTTTGACTGGGGGTTGCGCGTCGCTACTGGGGGCTTCGCTGATCATATCTCGACCAACCAGACCCTCACGGATTTTTTCAACCGCAAACCCTTCGCGCTTGATCAAGCCTTCATTACCTATAAGCCGCGTCGAATTCCTGGCTTGCGTTTCCAGGGCGGTAGGTTCGAACCGCCGTGGACGTTTACTGAAATGACAATTGACAACGATCTGCAAGTCGAAGGTTTAAACGAATCTTATT